>CALFMQ010000493.1 GCA_937879825.1 uncultured Phycisphaerales bacterium | reverse complement strand
GCAACGCGGGAGAGTCTGCGGCGGGCTTCCCCCTCGCTGTCGGATCGTTTGTCGGTATAGAAAGTCCATCGGGACTGCTGGATATGGCAGGCGGCGAATCAGAGTGGATGGACACAATATCCGGCAGCAATCCGTTCCGAAGACTTTCTGGCGGCACGCGATATTCGCAATACGAGTATGGAGACATTTTTTCACCCGACATAATCGGACACTATGTCTCCCGATCAGTTACGTCGCGGGCAGGTTTGCGGTTGGCGTCACAAGTTCCTGGGTCAGGTGTGGCATCGGTCCTTCTGTGCGTGTGTATCGCGACTGCCCGGCGCAGACGATGAGTCCCTCGGGGCACTCGCTTGCGCTTCGTGTTCGTAAGGGGAAAGAGAAAAGGGCACATCGCTGTGCCCTCTGTGCCCTCTGTGTGCTCTTGTGGTGAATGATCCGGCTTACGCCGCGAGGGAGTAGCGTCCGCTCTTGAGGCGCGCTTCGAGGCGTTCCTCGTCGCCGAGTTGGCAGAAGGTCTTGAAGACGCAGGCCATGCGGACGGGGCCGCCGGACTCCAGATCGTCCTGCTCGACCCAGACGACGGTCGCCAGCGCGTAGATGGGCTTGCGGTGCATGGGGCGGAGGTGCTCGGCGCCGGGCAGCGTGATGCGGACGCCGATCTCGGAGCCGGGCTCGATGGGCTCATCGAGCTCGAAGCGCATGCCGCCGACGCTCAGGTCGTAGGCGTGGCCGGAGAACTTGAACTCGTCCTCCTCGCCGGGGCGGATGTCGATGGCGGTGTACATGGAGGGGAGCAGGTACCGCTCGTGCTGTCGCCGTTCGCTTCCGATCTGCATCGCCGACCTCCGTGGCATTCTGTCAAGGGAAGCCCGGGCTCGTCCGTGAGCGATATCCGGGCCTATCTCCGACTATCGGCCCGTACGCCCCGCCCCATAAGCAAGTTCGATGAGAAATCGGTGAGGTCAGACGCCCGAAGCACCGCTCCCCCGCGCCCGGAGTTGGTTCAGCAGCCGCGCGATCACCCATATGGCAACCATGTAGACCACCGCCGCCGCGATGCTCAGGAAGATGATGAGGTCGTAGTTTTCCGCGCCGATGTCGCCGTCGTGGACAATCGCCACGCCCGCGATGACGCCGCCGATCAAGAGCGAGATGACGATCAGGTGACCCCACACCCGGCTCATGAAACCGTGGTGACGGACCACGCCGAGGAAGCCGCAGTCGAGACACTCGAGCCCGAACCGACGACGCTCCGCCGCGAGAATCGCTCCGGAAGTGAGGCACACGAAGCATTCCAGTTGCTCTCGCAATGAGGGCGGTGGGGTCTTATCGCGCGTATTGATCGAACCGCACTTCGGGCAGACGCGAGCAGGGGAATGAAGTCCCGCCATCGGTCACTCCGCGTGGAGGTGGATCGACACGCGCCCCAGATCGATGCCCAGTTCGTCGCCGATGCGATCGATCACATCGCGGGGCAGACTCTGCGCCACCCGGCGGCCCAGGTCATCGGGGACATCGATCAGCCGGCCGTCGCTCGTCACCACATGCAGGTGGTCGCTCATGTCCGCGTCGAAGCGAGCGCCGCCCCCGGGGGTCGGGATGCGCCGGCAGAGCCCCGATTTCGTGAGCGTGTCGAGCGTGTTGTAAACCGTGGCCAGACTCGTGCCGGGCGTGGTGTCGTTGACCAGTTGGTGCAGCTGCTCGGCGGTCGGGTGGCTCTTGCACGCGGCCAGCGCGTCGTAGATCTCCTGACGCTGCTTGGTGCAACGGATCCCGTGTTTCGCCAACATCTGCTTGGTGTCGATCACTTGGCCGAACGCTCCGCTTCGGTGGTGGCCCCGATGGGGGGTGATGAGGTCCACGGGTATTGAAGGCGTCCCGGGCCGCCGGATCAACTATCCCGGGGAAACCGGCTCAATCGGCCCGGAAGACCATCTTGCGGTGCCCGATGCCCGCCTCCTCGAACTCATCGCCCTCGATTTCCCACCCGAGCCGCTCGTAGAAGGGCACCGCGGCCAGTTGCGCGTGGCAGTACAGCTCGGTGATACCCAGTTCGCCGGTTGCCCGGCGCTCGAAGGCGGCCACGAGTTTCCGCCCGATGCTCTCGTGGCGACGCTGGGGATCGACGACCATCTGCGTGAGTTTGCCGATGCCGTGGCCGGGGTGGTGGGGGAGCAGGCAGACGGAGCCGACGACCTTCTCGCCCGTGGGATGATCGATGACCGCGACGAAATGCTCGTACTGGGCCTCGGCGTCGCCGTAGGCGGACTCGTACCACGCGAAGTCCCGCCCGATGGGGACAAGCAGACCCCGCTCGCGCAGGTCGGTCTCCTGTGCGTAGAGCGGGTGATTGCGGTCGATCCGAAGAATCCTGATCACGGCGGTCTCCACGCCCCCCAATCCAAGCCAGAACGTCCCGAAGATAGTAGATACTTACCTCGATTCCGCAAGGGGTGAACCGGGGGTCCTTTGGCGGGTAGTCTCAGGCGATGCCCAAGCCCCGCCGACCCGCGAATGATGCGCTGCTGTGCGAGCACTGCGGGTACGACCTCGCCGGGCTGACGCGGAACGACAACTGCCCGGAGTGCGGCAAGCCCATCGCGGAGTCGTTGCCGGAGAACAGGACGGGCACGCCGTGGCAGCGGGGAGAGGTGGGGGAGCCGTGGTTTCATACTGCTGAGTTGATGATTCGCCACCCTCAATCAGCGTGGCAAGCGGTTCGGTATGACGATGCCCGCATCGATCGATTGATTTTCAGGAGTGGTTTCATCGCGGGGGCGACATTCCTTCCGTCGGTGTACGCGACGACAGGTCTCGTCGCGTGGATTACTCCACAATCCATAGGCGTCGTCTTCCGTGAGTCACAAGGAATAATGGCGATTGTGCTGGTGACTCTTGGTTGGATCGCTTCGACAGCATTGATTGCGATGATCGTCCGTGTTCTCACCAGAATAGAAGAGATTGGTATCACGCACTTCGGGAAACGCAGGGGCTGGCGCACCGATCGCATACTCGCGCAGGTGATTTGCGCTCACGCCAGTGTCTTATGGGTATCCGCCAGCGCGTTTGTCGGTGTGGCATTAGGTATTGAGGGAGTGCTGCCCAACGCTTTCGCATTCTTGATGCTCGGCGGTTTTCTCTTTGGCATGCTCCTCTTCGAGACCTGGGTTTACCTCGGCTTCCGCGCGATGCGATACGCCAACCCGCCGGGCGCGGAGCGGCATC
>CALFMQ010000492.1 GCA_937879825.1 uncultured Phycisphaerales bacterium | reverse complement strand
GAAGCCCGGCATGGAACTCAGAATCCCGACACTCCCGGCAGACACCCAAGACTGAATCGCATGAATCAACAAAAAGCAGACCCCGGAACGAAGGGAAGCGCTGAAGGCGGAGGCGGTGGTGGGCGGCGGCCCGTCATCGTCACGGGCGGCGCCGGATTCGTCGGCTCAAACCTCATCGCCGGCCTCCTCAAGCGCAAGCCCAATCGCAAGATCATCGCCGTCGACAACTTCCGCTCCGGTTCGTTCGCCAACATCGTCGAAGCGTGCGCGCGCGAAGGCGTCGGCACCTTCACCGGCGAAGTCATCACCGCCGACGCGGGCAACCTCGACTGGGAGTCCATCGTCGAGCAGGCCGCGCCCGGCGCCATCTACCACCTCGCCGCCATCACCGACACAACCGTGATGGACGAAGCCGAGATGATCCGCGTCAACGCCGAGGAGTTCCGCGAACTCCTCCACGTCTGCGCCGATAGCCGCGTGCCCCTTGTCTACGCGTCCTCCGCCGCGACCTACGGCACCCCGCCCCAGGCCCGCGACCGCGTCCCCTTCCCCGAGCCCGCCGCCGGCAAACCCAACAATGTCTACGGCTTCTCCAAGTGGCTCATGGAAAACATGCACCGCGACCTCATCGCCGAATACACCAAGCACGAAGGCCGCGCGCCCAACATCGTCGGCCTCCGCTACTTCAATGTCTTCGGCCCCGGCGAGTCGCGCAAGGGCAAAATGGCGTCCATGGCCTATCAACTCGCCACGCAGATGCTCGCCGGCAAGCGCCCCCGCCTCTTCGCCGACGGCTCGCAGGCCCGCGATCAGGTCTCCGTCTCCGATGTCGTCGATTGCACCATCAACGCCGCACGCGACGGCGTCACGCCCGGCGTCTACAACCTCGGCTCGGGCCAGACCACATCATTCGCCGATATCGCCGCCGCCGTCCGCGCCGGGCTCGGCCTCGCCGAAAGCGATCTCCCCACCGATTACTTCGAAATGCCCGCCGACATCCGCGCCTTCTATCAGGACTACACCTGCGCCGATATGAGCGCCACCAGGAAAGCCATCGGCTGGGAACCGAAGCACGATCCCCGCACCGCCATCCGCCAGTACGCCGCCTACCTCAAGCAACAGCACGCCCCCGCCTGATGCGAGTCACCGACTGGACAATCCAGGGCGCCGACTCGCTCCCCATCCACGGCAACACGCACAGCCCCGAGGGCGACCCCCGCGCCGTCGCCGTCATCGTCCACGGCTGGACCGGCTGCAAAGACCGCAACATCGTCCCCGTCCTCTCCCAGCACGCCGCCTCCGTCGGCTGCATCGCGCACCGATTCTCCTTCGGCCACTGCGGCATCGAGAAAGACGCCGACCAGATCACCCGCCACGACGAGTTCTCGCGCGACGCACTCGCCTACCAGTTCGAAGACCTCCGCCGCGTCATCGAAGCCATCGATCACAATGCAATCCCCGGCAAAAACCTCCCGCTCATCCTCATCGGCCACTCGCGCGGCGGCGCCACCGTCCTCGGCGCAGCCGCACGCGCCCACCGCGAAGCGTGGTCAATAGAGCCCCACGCCACCATCTCCATCGCCGCCCCATCCGCGTACACGCGCCTCTCAAACGAGATGCGCGACGAACTCGTCGCCACCGGCTTCGTCACACGAAAACTCGCTCGCTCCGACACCGGAGTCGTCCGCATGGGCCCGTCCTGGTACGCACACTACACCGACAACCCAGACCGCGACCTCTTCGCCGAAGACCTCGCCGCCGCCCGCGGCCCAATCCTCCTGATCCACGGCGACGCCGACGACGCGGTCCCGCCATCCCACGCGACGCGCATCCTCGAACAACTCCGGGCAAACGCCAACGCCGACCCCGCGCTCATCACCATCCGCTGGGGCGATCACAACCTCGGCGCTGTCGGCTTCGGCACCGATCACAAGCGATCAGAGAAACCCGCCATCCTCGAAGCGCAGCGCGCCATCGAGTCGTTCCTATGTGACATTCTCTGATGCTCCCTCTCCCCTCTGGGGAGAGGATGTCTCCGAAGGAGACAGGTGAGGGGATAAAGGGGGGTTTCTTGGCCGGGTGCCATGGGCAAGTCGCAGACTTGCCCGTGTCCTGCCCTCAGTTCACCGAAAGACCAACCGCGTCCTCATCCCGCACAAGCGTGCGATCCGCTGCGTTCCTCCGCGTCACAACATCAATCTCGGCCTCGTCACTCTTCCGCGCGTGCTTGGCGTCGAAACTCCCGT
>CALFMQ010000491.1 GCA_937879825.1 uncultured Phycisphaerales bacterium | reverse complement strand
CGGCCGGTGAAGGTGGAGGCGTTGAAGTCGTGCTCGGCGTAGAGGATGAGCGAGACATCGATGACGCGGGCGTATTCGGCGCTGGGCTTCTTGCCGCTCATCATCCAGAGGAGGTTGGCGGCGTGGTCGAGCGAGTTGTCGGGCTTCACGATCTCGCGGCCGTCGATGACGTTCTGCATGTGGCCGATGATCGTCGGGATCTTGGCGAGCAGGCGCTTGGACTTGCGGAGTTCGGCGGCGGGCGAGTTGTCCTGGCAGTCCGGGTCGAGGTGGGCGAGCACGCTGATCGCGCTGCGGAGCGTGTCCATGGGGACGGTGTTGGGGAGTTTGGCGGTGTCCTTGATGAGTTTGACGACGAGGTCGGGGAGCGCGCGCTCGGCGACGATGTCTTTCTTGAACGCCGCGAGTTCCGCCGGGCTGGGCTTGTGCCCGACGAGGAGGAGGAACGCGACTTCCTCGAAGGTCGCCTTGCTGGAGAGGTCGTCGATCGTGTACCCGCGGTACACGAGTTGGTCCTGCATGACGCTCGCGATGGTCGTCTTGCCCGCCACCAATCCTTCAAGACCGGTGCTCTTCAACTCCGCACTCGCTGTAGCGCTCACAGGCGTCTCTCCTTCGAGGTTCAGGTCATCAGATATCGAGATTCACGTCGCCCGGGCCTCCCACTTCGGCCGGGTCCGCCATTGTAGCGGGTCCTCGCGCGGCGGCGGGCGAGCGGGAGCGGGGAGGGTGCGGGGTGAGGAGGGAGCCCATCACTTACACTGCCGCCATGATTCGCGCGCTGCTGGTTGCATCGATGTGTTTGCTGCTCGCTTCGTGCGGCGCTTCGCCGGTGCGCATCCGCGTGTCGCAACTCGATGGGCAACAGGCCGGGCAACCCGTCCGCGGTGCGCGGGTTCGGGCGGTGATGCTCGACGCCGGGACGATCCCGTTGCCGCTGAACTTCGACACGCTGGCGGAGATGCTCACCAAGCAGGAGACGATCGCGGTCACGGATCGGGGGGGCGTGGCTCGGCTGGCGCTGCTGCGCGACCGCTCGCAGCTCATCGAGGTCGAGGGCCCGCTGGATTTCACGGGTCGGCCTATTCCCACGGCGCGCTGGCTCCTGACGGCGGAGAGCGTCCTGGAGCCCGTTTCCGATAACGCTGTGTACAGCGCCGAACTCGTCCGCTAGGCCGCGCAATCCCACCATCCGACATCGCCCGACGGGACATCGTTCGACCGTGCATTCAATGCCGAGATGCGCCCAATTCGCGTGAGGATCGCGCCGATCTGGCGGTAGATGCTCCGCGTGACGCTCAACCAGGCAAAGCCCGGCATGGTCCTCGCGACGCCCGTCCACCACCCGGAGCGTCCGGACACTGTTCTCTTGAACCAGGGCTTCGTGCTCGATCAGCCGGCGCTGGACCGGCTGGGCGCGCTCAACCATCCGTCTCTGTGGATCGAGTACCCCGAGCTCGACTTCATCGCCCCGTACATCAACCACGAGATCGCCAATGCGCGTGGGAATGTGACGCGGCTGCTGAAGGAGTCGTTTGCGCACCTGAATGAAGAGGTCGCGGCCGAGCTCGATTACTCCCCGTACCGGGCGACGGTCGATGCGCTGATTCATTCGCTGCTGGACAACCCGCGTGCGGCGCTGAGCATTCAGGACCTTTGCGAGACCGACGACCGGCTTGCGCGGCATTCGTCGGCGGTTTGTTTCCTGTCGGTGCTGATGGGGCTCAAACTCGGCGGGTATCTCATCAAGGAGCGGCACCGCCTGCCGGCGCACCGCGCCAAGGATGTCGTCAATCTGGGCGTCGCCGCGATGCTGCACGACATCGGCATGCGATTTATGACGCCCGACGGGCGCAAGCGCTGGTACGAGACCTACAACACCGACGACCACGAGTGGCGCTCGCACACCAAGCTCGGGTTCCGGGCGCTGCGGGGCAAGGTCGCGCCGTCCGCGACCGCTGCGATTCTGCACCACCATCAGAACTACGACGGCTCGGGGTTCCCGGCGGTGCACATCCACCGCGATCACGAGACGCGGCCGCTGCGTGGCGATGAGATTCACATCTTTGCGCGCATTATTTCGGTCGCCGATCTGTACGAGCGGTTCCGCTACCCGCCGGGCGCGAGCAAGCCCGCGCCGCGCGTCGCCGCGCTGCACAAGTTGCAGCAGGAGCCGTACTGGAACTGGATCGACCCGGTGGTGTTCAATGGTTTGTTGCAGGTTGTGCCGCCGTATGCGCCGGGGACGATCGTCACGCTTTCCGACGGCAAGCGTGCGGCGGTGGCGCGCTGGCTCCCCGAGGCGCCGTGCCGGCCGCGTGTGCTGCTGCTGGAGGAGCACGATATGAGCCGCACGCGCGTGTGGGCGCGGAAGGACCAGTTCTTCATTGATCTGCGGGACCGGCCCGATCTGCACATCGCCGAGGTGGACGGGTGCGATGTGTCGTCGTTCAACTTCGATCCGCCGCCGTCGTACTCGACGCACGAGCCCGGGTGGCACAAGGTGCCCGAGCCCACGGACGATCAGATGTCCCCCGCCGAGACGCAGGAACTCGACGCGGCGTGATTACTGCGTCGTCCCGCGCCCTGGCGTGGGTTGTCCGCATTCGGGGCACACATCGCCGGGGGCGTCTTTGAGTTGGTATCCGCAGGACGCGCAGAGGCCTCGTCTGGTGCGAGCGCGGCGCTGGATCGCGTTGAGCGCGGAGAGCGTCGGGCCCAGCACGACGAACCAGAGCGCGGCGAAGAGCGCGGTGTTGACGGCGAAGCCGGGCCACAGGGGGCGGTAGGGGAAGACGCGCCCGCCGACCTCGGCGCGGCCGGTTGCGGCGAGGGGCGTGGAGCGCGTGGTGGCGTAGGCCTCATCGATCGACTCTCTGGAGGTCCATAGCGCGAGCATTGGCCAGCCGCCGGCGGACTCCTGCAGCAGCAATGCGCCGCCGTTCTGGATGACCTGCGCCGAGGTGTCGCTGAGTTTCGGGACGACTCCGGGATCGAGGCGTCCCCACAGGGAGGCGTCGTGATAGTGGCCCTTGCCGAGGGTTGACTGTGTTGAGGACAGGAAGCGCTCGGTCTTGCCGAGCACGAGGCACGCCCGGCTGACGCCCATCGCGTTGGAGCGGATGAAGAAGACGGTCAGGTCGCCGCCGTTGTCGTAGGTCTGGCTGCCGACGACGATGCGGCCCGCGGGTCGGAGCGCGCCCCACCATGCGACGGCGATGGTTGTGGCGACGCCCAGCAGCAGGGGGAGGACCAGGCATCGCGCTATGGTGCGCCACCGTGTGCGCGGGCCTCGGTGTGTTGCTGGGGCGTCCACGCGGCGATTTTAATCGACGGTTCGGACCGGGTCTTGTCGGCCGCATTCGGGGCAGAGCGTGCTCTCGATGCCGCGCAGGTCGTACTTGCACCGATGGCACTGAATGACACAGGGTCTTTAAGCCAACGGAAATCCAGAATGTTGCAGTCGAAGCACAGGAAGTCAGGGCGGTGTGGGTATCGACCTCACGAGCCCGACTCGCAACTGAGGTTTACCAATCGCATCCCCGGATCATTCGGATTTACGCTCAGCGTTGATCCAAGCAATGCTGTCCGAATTCTTGAGG
>CALFMQ010000490.1 GCA_937879825.1 uncultured Phycisphaerales bacterium | reverse complement strand
TCTCGACAATGACGGTGTCGCCCTCGCGGATGTCCTTCTCGGCGACGAGCCCGTAGTTGTGGAGCGAGGCGTGCTTGACGAGCGTTCCCGCCAGCACGACGCCCTCCATGATGGCGCGTGGGGTGATGCGCCCGGTCTTGCCCACCATGTGTTCGACGCGGATGAGTCTCGTCGGCTTGCGCTCGGCGGGGTACTTGTAGGCGATGCACCAGCGGGGTGATTTGGTGGTCACGCCGA
The DNA here is from genome assembly GCA_937879825.1 of uncultured Phycisphaerales bacterium. Classification (GTDB taxonomy): domain Bacteria; phylum Planctomycetota; class Phycisphaerae; order Phycisphaerales; family UBA1924; genus JACKHC01. Next base: position 4,976 of record CALFMQ010000490.1, on the reverse strand, counting down.
GCCGGGCCTGCTGCTCGAAGTCGTTGACGCGGACGACGACGCCGTCGATCGCGAACGGGAACGAGTGCGCCTGTGTGTGGAGTTGCTCGATGTACTTCAGGACATGCTCGACATCGGCGCACAGTGCGGTCTGATTCGTGGGGACGCCGAGCGCCTTGTAGTTCTGGATGAGCTGCGCGTGCGAGCCGGCAAAGGAAGGGGGATCGATCAGCCCCCGGCCGTGCGCGACGAATCCCAGTTTGCGGGCCGCCGAGACTTTTGGGTCGAGTGACTTGAGCGTGCCCGCGCAGGCGTTGCGTGCGTTCATGAAGGGTTCTTCGCCCGCGTCCTCGCGCTCGGCGTTGATGCGCTCGAACTCCCTGGTGGGGATGAACACCTCGCCGCGGATCTCGAGGATGCTCGGCACCTTCACGCCCTTGGGGGCATCGAGCGAGAGCGGGAGGGAGCGGATGGTGCGGATGTTGGGGGTGATGTCGTCGCCCCTGGAGCCGTCGCCCCGGGTGACGGCCCGGACCAGCCGCCCCTTCTCGTAGCGGATGGAGATGGCGACGCCGTCGATCTTGGGGTCGCAGCAGAAGGACACCGCGGGGCCGGGGGTGTCGTCGGCGAAGAGCCCGTCGGGAGATTCGGACGCGCCGAGACCCTTGGCGACGCGCTTGGCCCATGCGCGGACCTCCTCCTCGGAGTACGTGTTGTCGATCGAGAGCATGGGCACCGTGTGCTCGACGGCCTCGAAGCCCTCTGACGGCTCGCCCCCAATGCGGTGCGTCGGGGAGTCGGGGTCGTCGAGATCCGGGTACTCGGCTTCTAGGGCGGCGAGTTCGGCGATGCGTTCGTCGTACTCGCGGTCGGAGATGAAGGGCTCGGCGTCCGCGTAGTAGGCGCGGTTGGCGCGGTTGAGCAGGTCGCGGAGATCCTCGACGCGTTTCCGGGGTGACTTGCTCGCGGCCATGTGCCGATGTGCCTCCGCTCGTAACTCTTGGGGTATCGTAATCGCAATGGCAGCGCAGCTGATCGACGGCAGGGAACTGGCCAAACGCCTCCGCGAGACGGTGGGGCGGCGCGTCGCGGCGCTCCGCGCCAAGGGGCGGCCCGTGCGCCTGGACGCGGTGCTGGTGGACCACGACGGGACGGCGTCGGCGCGCCTGTATGCGCACAACCAGGCGAAGATGTGCGACCGGCTCGGGATCGAATACCGGCTGCACGAACTCCCGGCCAGCGCGAAGTTCGACGATGTCGCGGGGCGTGTGCTGCTCTTGAACAATGATCACGATGCGCATGCCGTGATGGTGCACCTGCCGCTCCCGGACGCCGTGGATACTTACCGGGTGCAGTCGCTGATCGCGCCGGAGAAGGATGTCGAGGGCGTGAACCCGGCGAACATCGGGAACATCGTGTACGGGCGGGTGTCGCTGGCGCCGTGCACGGCGTCGGCGGTGATCAAACTCATCGACTCGACGGGTGTGGATGTACGGGGGAAGTTCTGCGTGTGCGTGGGAGCGTCGGACATCGTGGGCAAGCCGGCGGCGGTGATGCTGATGCGCCGCGAGGCGACGGTGGTGTCGTGCAACAAGTACACCAGCGGCATCACGGAACTGACCCGTAAGGCGGACGTGCTGATCTCGGCGGCGGGGGTCGCTGGGCTCGTGAAACCCGATTGGGTGAAGCCGGGCGCGGTGGTGATCGATGTCGGGATCAATCAGATAACCGGCGCGGACGGTCAGGAGAAGACGGTCGGGGATGTCGATTTCGGGGGCGTTTCCGGCATCGCCGGGTGGATTACACCCGTTCCGGGCGGCGTGGGGCCGGTGACGGTGGCAGTTCTTCTCGAAAACGTCGTGGACGCGGCTGAAAGAGCGCGCCTGCTCCCGCGTTGACTCTTGGGGGCGGAGCGGCTTCAATCTAGGGCTGATCCGAAATAGGCCCGTCGAACCGGACGGGCGGCACCGCACTCGGGAGCAAGGATGACGACTTTGGGCTTCATTTCGATGCCGGGCAACATGGAGTGGATCATCCTGCTGGTGATCGGTCTGTTGATCTTCGGCCGCCGACTCCCCGAGGTGGGGCGTTCGCTCGGCAAGAGCATTGTCGAGTTCAAGAAGGGCATCAAGGGGATCGAAGAGGATATCGACGACGCCTCGTCGGCCTCGCGCAAGGAACTCCCGGCCCAGAAGCAGAGCGCCCCGCGCATCGAGGGCGAGTCGCGTGCGGTGAGCCGCTCCGAAGAAGTGCCCGACACGCACACCGCCCGCTAATCGAGCAATCCAGCGTCTATCGAAGCGCCGATCGCGTCGGCCGCATCGAAGAGTATCTGTGCGCTGATGACGTCGGGCCGCCCGAGGGCGACGCGGCAGTTGTGCGCGAGCGTCTGGGCGTACAGCCGTGACTCGTGCGCAAGAAGGGTATCGAGCTCGGCGAGCACAAGGAAAATATGAATAGCCCAAGGCCTGTTGGTGGCGTTGTCGGGCTGGGTGTGCTCGATATGCCAGCGCGCGTGACTCAGAACGGACCGGAGCCGTACCGGATCGAGCGAAACGATCGCTCCCCACGAGAGCGCGTGCAGGGCCGCGAGTTCCGACTCGGTCCAGACCTCGACGCCGCCCATCGGGCCTGCGAGCGCGGGGTCAAGGTACGGCGCGATTCCGCCGGTCAAGCCGGGAGGTGCGTCGACTGCGCCCGTCTCTGCGAGCGAGCGCCAGAGTTTCACTTCCGGCGCCTCGGCGCTGACGGTTGGCTTCGCGTCGAGCGCGGGCAGCCCCATGCGACGCGCCCGCCACGCGAGGAAGGGGACATCAGCCGGTCGCTTGTGCCCGAGTTCGTCGCTTGTCGGAAGCATCGCCGGATCATCCCACCCGGCCAGCGCGAGATCGGCGAGATCGTTGATGATCGGGATGAGTCGATCGCGCATCACGGGACTCAGGGTACGCCAATCACGCCTCGGGTACGATGGCGACCCCGCATTCAATCACCACGCAGGAGCGAGCGATGTCGAAAGTTGAGCAGGTCGCCGGGTATCTGAAGGAGCACGAGAAGGACGCGGTCGCCCGGCTCATCGATTGGCTGCGGATCCCGAGCGTATCCACCGACCCGAAGTACCGCGCCGATGTGCGCAAGGCGGCGGAATGGGCAAAGGGGCAACTCGCGGCGGCGGGCCTCAAGGTGGAACTCCGCGAGACGGGGACCAAGGAGAAGCCGGGTCATCCGATCGTGTGGGCGGAGAGCGCGGGAGCGCCGGGCTACACGGGGCCGCATGTGCTGTTCTACGGGCACTACGACGTTCAGCCGCCTGAGCCGCTGGAGTTGTGGGAGAGCCCGCCCTTCGAGCCGGTGGTGAAGCCCGCAGTGAAAGGCGGCCCGGATGAGCGGATCGTGGCGCGCGGCGCGGTTGACGACAAGGGACAGGTCGCGTCCTTCCTCGAGGCGTTGCTCGCGTGGAAGCATGTCAATGGCTCGGTGCCGATCAGGATGACGGTGCTGCTCGAGGGCGAGGAAGAGTCGGGCAGCGTGAACCTCGAGCGGTTCGTGCAGGAGCACGACAAGGAACTGCGCGCGTGCGATGTGTGCGTGATCTCCGATACGGGCATGCTCGGTCGCGGCAAGCCGGCGATCACCTACGGCGTGCGCGGCCTGGCGTACACAGAGGTCACGCTCCACGGGCCGAACCAGGACCTGCACTCCGGTTCGTGGGGCGGGCGCATGCCGAACCCGCTCAACGAGTTGACGAAAGTGCTCGCGCAGCTGTGGGACGCGGACCGGCGCGTGACGATCCCCGGGTTCTATGACGCGGTGCTCGAGCCGACGCAGGGCGAACGCGACGCGTGGCGGAAGCTGGGATTCGACCAAATCGCGGCGCTCAAGGCGATCGGCATGCCGCCCGCGGCGGATGTCGGCGAGAAGGGATGGACCGGTCTCGAGCGCGAGTGGGCGCGCCCGACGGCCGAGATCAACGGCATGTTCGGCGGGTACACTGGCAAGGGCGCCAAGACGGTGATCCCGACGCACGCGACGGCGAAGGTAAGTTTCCGTCTCGTGGCGAGTCAGAACCCGCACACCATCACCAAGGCGTTCTTCAAGTGGTGCGAGGATCGCACGCCGCCGGGCAGCCGGTGGGAGTTCATCGATCATTCGGGCGGTTTCCCCGGCAATGTCGCGCAGGACTCGGCGGCGTTGCAGGCCGCACGCAAAGCGCTCAAGGGCGCTTCGGGCGTGGACCCGGCGATGATCAAGACGGGCGGCTCGATCCCGGTGGTCGGCATGCTCAAGGACAAACTCGGGCTGGACACGATTCTCGTGGGCTTCGGCCTCGACGATGACCGCGTGCACTCACCGAATGAGAAGTTCGAGATTCCGTGCTTCCGACTCGGCATGCAGACGCACGCGCGCTTGATCGATGAGTTCGGGAAGATGGGGGTCTAGATATCCCAGAACACGCAGGTCTGAAGGTCGGGCAGGATCATCGAGAGCTTCGCCAAAGTTTCTTTCACGGTGGGCAGATCGAGAACTGCCGCTCGCGTCGCGACCCAGTTGTTCGGGCAGAAGTATGAACTAATCATGACGGAGAACTCGGCTCGTCCGAATAGTTGGCCGCGCTCGTTCTCGACGCACTCGAAAATATCATGAGGGCCAACCCTGATGAACATGCCGTTCGCAACTTCGTAGTCCCCTCGTAGTTCCTTGGGAATAGTTCTGGCCTCAGTCAAGACACTCGGCAGTAGTGCACACTGACTGTGTGACACGCTAATGCCAACCGATTGCTTCTTGCGAAACCGTTTGGCAATTTTGCGCCAAGACCCGGGATCACCATAGAACTTGTAATCGTCGCGTGACTCAAGTCTGGAGTGTTCATGGAAGTCCCCGTCTCGCAGTGCTTCGAACTTCGCCCATGATCGGTCGGTCAGCCGGGACGCGCATTGGCAACCCGTGACTCCAAGAAGTTCAATCACTCGGAAGAATGTTTCGGCTGGGTCCACGACGGC
>CALFMQ010000489.1 GCA_937879825.1 uncultured Phycisphaerales bacterium | reverse complement strand
AGCCGAGATTGAAAAAAGAATTCCAACCTCAGTCACGGGCTCGCTCCACTACTCTGAGGTGAGAAAGTCCTTCGGAGGTGACTGGGGCTATCACGCGCGAGCTTCACGCGATCTGCTAGCGTGGTATTTGACCGAAGGTGTTGATTTAGCGCCGTTCAGTTTGAGAATCTGTCCTGCGAAGTCTCATAGTCTTCGTAAGTGGGCGGAGGGTCGGCATTGGGTTGCCTACAACCGCATTGCGATGGCGTCGTTTCGCTACGACTTGGCGAAGTTTTTTGAAGGAAGAAACTCAGTCGCTGTCGACGCATTTATCGACAACGACTCCGCCTACACAGAACGCGAACCGTATGGAAAGGTGATCAACGATAACTTCCGGCCCTACCTTGAGCAGTCTCTCAAGAGACTACGAAGGCCCAAGGTCGGAAGTCGCTGTCCGAAAGTTGCTGATGCGACTGTTGAGTGTATGGATCGAGGGGTTGTGCCAAGCAAAGGCACCTACGGCTTCGTGTACTGGCGCATTCTGCAGTTGTCAGACCTTCTCGCCGGAAGTTGCATGCAGCTATTGACCGGCGAGTCTCAAGCGCCGACCAAGCAGCTCCTCGGGTCCATGCTCGGCCTTGCTATTGATCGCCGATTGAACTGGAAATCTCATAGATGCGCAATTCGGATTGTTGATCCGGAGCGTACGACTCCTAGTGGGCATTTTCCGAACTACCCGGAGATTCCAACATTGGGATTTGACGAAGAAATCCTCTCGAATTATTCGACGAACTCGCTAACTGAATTCGCTCCTTTGATGCACGAACTCGATCGGCATCGAGAAATGATTGCAGAACTGAAGCAGCGATATTCGCGCACAACTTGAACGGACTCATAGGAAAAGGCACAAGACTGATGCGTATTCAACGCAAATTCACAACCGCAGGACGCGACGCCTTCGACTCCACACAGTGGGTCAAGCGTTCTTCACGCATCTCCAACCCCGACGGCTCCGTCGTCTTCGAGATGAACGACGCCGAGGTCCCCGCCGGATGGAGCCAACTCGCCACCGACATCATGGTGAGCAAGTACTTCCGCAAGGCCGGCGTCCCGCAAAACGGCGGCCCCAACGGCATCCCCTCGCACGACTTCGATACCAACAGGACCGATGCTCCGAGCGGCCCTGAGAAATCCGCCAAACAGGTCATCCATCGCCTCGCCGGCTGCTGGCGTCACTGGGGCGAGACCCACGGCTACTTCGACACCGCCGAAGATGCGCAGGCCTTCTACGACGAACTCGCGCACATGCTCGTCCACCAGATGGCCGCGCCCAACTCACCCCAGTGGTTCAACACCGGGCTCCACTGGGCCTATGGAATCACCGGCCCCGCCCAGGGCCACTGGGTCGTCAACCCGAAATCCGGCAAGGCCGAACTCGCGACCGACGCCTACTCACACCCGCAGCCCCACGCCTGCTTCATCCAGTCCGTGAGCGACGACCTCGTCAACGAGGGCGGCATCATGGACCTCTGGGTCCGCGAAGCACGCCTCTTCAAGTACGGCTCCGGCACCGGCACTAACTTCTCGAAACTCCGCGCGGAAGACGAACGGCTCTCCGGCGGCGGCAAATCCTCCGGCTTGATGTCATGGCTTCGCATCGGCGACCGCGCCGCCGGTGCGATCAAGTCCGGAGGCACCACCCGCCGCGCCGCCAAGATGGTCTGCCTCGACCTCGACCACCCCGACATCCAGGACTTCATCAACTGGAAGGTCCGCGAGGAACTCAAGGTCGCCGCCCTCGTCGAGGGCATGAAGCACCTCGGCGCCGACCAGAAGGATGTCGCGCAGAAACTCGGCCTCAAACTCGATTACGACTTCAACGGCGAGGCCTACGCCACCGTCTCCGGCCAGAACGCCAACAACTCCGTGCGGATCCCCAGCGCCTTCTTCGACGCGCTCGACAAGAACGCCGACTGGGAACTCACCGCCCGCACCACCGGCCAGGTCATCCGCACCATCCCCGCGCGGGCCCTGTGGGACGATATCGCCTTCGCCGCGTGGCGCTGCGCCGACCCCGGCGTGCAATACGACTCCACGATCAACGAGTGGCACACCTGCCCCAACTCCGGACGCATCAACGCGAGCAACCCCTGCTCCGAATACATGTTCCTCGACGACACGGCCTGCAACCTCGCCTCGATCAACCTCATCAAGTTCTACGACTCCAAGACCCGCACCTTCGACATCGAGCGCTACGAGCACGCCGTGGACATCTGGACGATGGTCCTCGAGATCTCCGTCCTCATGGCCGCCTTCCCCTCGCGCGAAATCGCGCAACTCTCCTTCGACTTCCGCACGCTGGGGCTCGGCTACGCCAACCTCGGCGCCATGCTCATGCAGGCCGGCATCCCGTATGACTCCGAAGAGGGCCGCGCCGTCTGCGCCATGCTCTCCTCCATCATGACCGGCCGCTCCTACCGCATGTCCGCGCAGATGGCCGAGGCCCTCGGCGCCTTCCCCGGCTACGAGAAGAACCGCGAGGAGATGCTCCGCGTCATCCGCAACCACCGCCGCGCCGCCCACGGCGT
>CALFMQ010000488.1 GCA_937879825.1 uncultured Phycisphaerales bacterium | reverse complement strand
CAGGAATGGGACTCCAATCTCGTGCGCATCAAGATCGTCGACGGCCTGATCGATCAGCAGATCAAGCAGCGGCGCTCGACCGAGTATTCGTTCGAGAATAACGACGCCAAGCAACTGCGGACGATGCTCGTCGAGCACCCGCGGATGGCCGGGTGGGACCTCGTCTCACCGGCCAAGCCGACCGAGGAACTCGAGGACATGTACCGCTTTGAAATGCCCATCCCCGCCAGCGGCGAGAACTCCATGAAGGTGATCGAGGAGGTCGTGTCCAGCAACCGGATCGCGATCTCGTCGTACGACATGGAGACGCTGCTCTCGTATTCGCGCCAGGGCAAGGCCTCGCAGGCGGTGATCGACGCCATCTCCAAAGCGGCTCGGATGCAGTCGGAGATCAACACGCTCGGACGGACGATCAACGAGCTCGACCGCGAGCGCGATGAGATCGTGCGCGACCAGAGCCGGATTCGCGACAACCTCGGGCGCGCCGAGCGCGGCTCGACGCTCTACAACCGCTACATGCAGAAACTCACGGAGCAGGAGGACCGCCTCGAGCAGATTCTGACGCTGCGCGACGACTCGCAGAAGCAGCTGGAGCAGGCCCAAAGTGCGCTCAACGACTACCTGCGCGACCTCGATGTGGAGTAGCACGATCTGAACAATCAGATGCCACACCGAAGGGCCCCGATCGGGGCCCTTTCTATGCGCGCAGCGAACCGAGCATCTGCAGGACGGTCATACCGGTCACCGGATGACGAACCCACGGCGCGATCTGGGCGCAGGGCTCCAGCACAAACCGACGTTCGTGCATCCGCGGATGCGGGAGCGTCAGGCCCGGCGTATCCAGCACCATCGTGTCGTACAGCACCAGATCGAGATCGAGCGTGCGCGACGCCCATCGACGCCCGGGCTTCCGAGTCCTGCCATGGTCGCGCTCAATCTGCAGCAAGAGGTCCAGCAACGCGCGGGGTTTGAGCCGCGTCTCGACGAGCGCCGCGGCGTTGAGGTACGCCCGCTGATTCGGTTCGCCGCCCGCCAGGGGCGCAGTCTCAACGAGCCGCGAGGCGCGGAGCAGGCGTGTATCTGGGAGATCGGCGATCGCCGACAGTGCGCTCTCGACATGGCTGCGTCGATCGCCAAGATTGGAGCCGAGCGCGATCAGCGCGTCGATACGGGTGCGTCGCATGGGATCATCAAAGCATGCGGCGCACCGGGATGCAAGGGGGACCGAAGGGTCAGGCGTTCTCCGGCTCGAACTCGCGTTCGCGGTGCTGCATGTGCGCCTTGAGGCGAGCGAGGATCGAGGAGTGCATCTGCGAGACACGCGACTCGGAGAGATCGAGGACCGCACCGATCTCCTTCATCGTCATTTCCTCGTAGTAATAGAGGGTCACGATGAGGCGCTCGGCCCGGCTCAGCCCCTTGGACAGGAGGTCCTTGAGGTCGCGGCGTTGGGCTTCGATGGCCGGATTGATCTGCGTGTCGTCGTTGATCACATCGATCTCGCGGACCTCGCGAGAACCGTCGGTCTGGTAGCACGTGCGCGAGAGCGACCCGACGGAAACGGATGAGTTCCCGTCGCGCATGACCTTCTCCGTCTCTTCGGGATCGTCGGAGATGACCTTGGCGAGTTCTTCCTCGGTCGGCTTCCGCCCGAGTTTCATCTCGAGCCGGGAGCGGGCGCGGTCGACGAGCGACGACCGGTGGCGCACGAGGCGCGGCACCCAGTCCATCATGCGGAGTTCATCGAGGATCGCGCCGCGGATGCGCTGGGCGCTGTAGGTCTCGAACTTCACCTCGCGGGCCAGATCGAAGTCATCGATCGCATCGACAAGGCCGAACAGCCCGGCGGACATGAGGTCGTCGATCTCGACCTCGGCCGGGAGTCGCGAGTAAATTCGCTCGGCGTTGTACCGGACGAGATGCAGGAACTTCTCGATGAGGAAGTTCCGGATCGTCATGTCGTGCGACTTCTGATAGTCGCGCCAGACCTTCTTCATCGGCATCGCTTCGAGGCGATTCAGGTCTTCGGTGCTGATCCGCGCTCCCTGGAACGACAGCACGCCGTTTGTGGCGGTCGACTCCTGGTTGGATGTGCGTCGGGACCGTTTCTTGGTGACGGTGTTCGCGTCGGTTGCGATCATGGTCCTCTCCTTGACCAAAGTCGGCGCCGTGGCGCCCGTGTCCGCTCATCCTTGAGCCGACGCGGGCAGTATAACTCGCGGGCGCGCTTCGATGCCAGTGAAATGCGGGATGAATTCAGTCATGCCGGGCTCCCCTTGATGGGTGTCTCCCCGGCGTCTTCGTTTGTGGCTCTCGGGCCCCCCGCCTCGGCACCCGGCTCGGTGTACCTGGAGACGACCTCCCGGAGGGCTCGATCTCCGACGACACCGATGACCATGCCGATCAGGAAGCACACGAACAGACTCGCAATCGCGCCGCCCAGAATCTCCTGTAATGTCCGCCCCGCCGCCAAACCCGATACGGTCGCGACCGCAAAGGCCGCAAGACCGAAACAGGCCGCAACGGATTTGACCGACGAACCGGTCGTCATCGACGGACACCTCTCTGAACAGCGCAGGATCGGCGCGGAATCTTGACTCCGGTCTTATCGGCTCGGTGCCGCGGGCACTTGCGTTTCATGCGACTGTCTCCGCGATTTTTGCGCCCTTCCCCGCACCGGTGATCAGCCGCAGAATCGACGCGAATCGGCCCATCGCCCCCACACCCTCGGGCGACTCCGGGAGCATCTCGAACTCGCGAAGCACCGACTGAGCCACCCTGCGCACACAACCGGTCGCGTCGGACCGGGGCGCCGATACCACAAATGGTCGGCAGTGCCGCCCCTCGGCGCGGACCTGATCGTCTTCGAGGACCCAGCACCCGCCGGTCAGATCGATCCCGAGAAACTTTTTTGTGACAGCGCTCACGCGGCAGCACACGCTGTGGGCTTCCTCGTCGTCGAACGCCTGATTCACGACCAGCGAGAACCCCGGACGCCCGCCCGTGGTCGGGCACCGACGCGACGCGAGACTCTTGATGAGCGCGTACGCATCGGTCACGGCCATCGGGTCCGGCGTGGTCACGATCAACGATCGATCGGCCGCGAGCATGAACGCGTGCACGATGTTCCCGATCCCCGCGCCACAATCGATGAGCACGATATCGCTCATGGTGTCCATCGCCGCGAAGCGACCGACGATGACGCGCGCCTCGCGCTCGCCCAGCGCCGCGAGGCGCGCCAATCCCGATGCGCCGGGCAGCACCCGGAAGCCGTACGGCGTGTCGGCGATCGCGTCGTGCAGCGCGCACCGGCCGTCCAGGACGTCGCCGATGTTGCGCGTGGCGCGAACGCCGCACAAGAGGTCCGCGTTCGCGAGGCCGAGGTCCCCGTCGATCAGCGTCACACGCTTGCCCATCTCCGAGATGGCCGCGGCGAGGTTCACCGCGAGCGTTGTCTTGCCGACGCCGCCCTTGCCCGAGGCGATGGCAAGAATTCGCGCACGCGACTGACGGGCGGTCTGACGGGGAAGCGCGTGCGCCGGCGCCAGCGGCACGGGGCGATGCGGGCGGGCCAACTCAGCCGACGGAGCGGGCGACGGCGGCTGGGCGCCGTCCTGCATGTCCCGCACGAGCGCGCGGAGACGGGCGGCCTGATCGCTCCCGATGCCGGCGCTCACCGCTCAAGACTCCCGCTCATGACCAGTCGCGCCAGACGGTCGGCCAGACCGACCTCGATATGGTCGGGCACTTCCTGACCTGTTGTGATGAAACTGAGCGTCGCATCGACGCGCTTGGCGACATTAACGAGCACGCCGAAATTCACGGCCTCGTCGAGTTTGGTGAAGATCACATGCTGGGGCCCGATCGGCGCGAACCGCTTGGCCGACTCCATCAGCACCGCCTGGCTCGCGGCGCTCGACAGCACCAGGTGCACCTGATCCGGGCACGCGGCGTCGATGAATCTGCGCAGTTCGCCCAATCGCTCCGTATCGTTCGGCGAGCGACCGGCGGTATCGATCAGCACCACATCGCAGTCGGCCAATGCTTCGAGCGACTGCGCGACTTCCGCGGGGGTCAGCGCCACCCGGAGCGGCAGCCCGATGATGTTCGCATAGGTGCGCAGTTGGTCCACCGCGGCGATTCGATAGGTGTCGCACGTGACCAGCCCGACCTTCTTCCCGTGGCGAAGTTTGTAGGTCGCCGCGAGTTTGGCGATGGTCGTGGTCTTGCCCACGCCGGTCGGCCCGATGAGCGCGATGGTCGTGGGGCGCCCCTCCTGACTCCTCTCGACCGCGGGCGGGCAGTCCCACACCGGGATGTGCTCGGAGAGCTGGCGAATCACCGCGGCACGGACCGCGCCGGGGTCCTGCCGGTCCACCGGCGTCAGCTCGTCGCGGACCGCGCCGATCACACCCTCGGCGATCTCGGCCGCAACCTCCGCCTCGATCAGCCGCGTGTATTCATTCACGAGTGCCTCGGGCGTACCGGCGTGGGACGCGGGCGCTGAAGAATGTCGCAGCACCTGCCCGACCATCCGCTTGAGCGCGTCGATCTCGTGCCTGAGCACACTGGCCAGGCCATCCTCGCGCGGGTGATGGCGTGCCACCAAGCGCGCGACCTCTCTGACCGGTTCCACCGGGGCTTCTCTTGTCGCGGCTTCGGGCGACGGCTCTGAAGGAACTTCGATCCCGAGTGCGGCCAGCCGCCCGCCGACCGGGCTTGTGACTGTCGGCGTGGGAATGGTTGTCGTGGAAGCGATCTCCTCCGCGCCGCTCCGCCCGACATCAGACACCGCACTGATCGCCATCGGCGCCGAACGCGCGCGCCGCGAGGGCCGCGGTGCGCCTTCGGCGAGAGTCATGGAGGACGTCGCGGTGATCTCCGTAATTGAACTGGCGCCGACGCCCAGCACGCCGCCCGCTTTGTAGTTGCGCGTGTGAAGGATGACCGCATCGGGGCCGAGTTCGCGCTTGATCTGCGCGAGCGCATCGGAGACGGATTTCGCGCGGAACGTCTTGATGGTCACCGCAGCCCTCCTGGCGTTTCGGCGTGCTCAGCGTCCTGCCGAGCGTGCCGGGCGACACGCGATCATGCAACTTCTCCCTCTAGATGTACACGGGAGGCGCGCGCGATGCAAGCCCGCAGCGCAACAATCGCGTCGATCACACCCCGGCGGGGGCGGCCTCGAGTTCCTCGGGCAGCGTCACCAGCGCCATCGACTCCACATCGACTCCCGACACGATCTCGTTGTAGCCGAGCACCGCGACGCCGGAGATGTACGGCTCGAGAATCTGGCGCACGATGGATCGTACGGTTGGGGATGCGATCACAACCGGTTGATGTCCGGCCGCGATGACCGGTTCGAGCGACTTTCGGATGGTCTTGGCGACCGCGGACGCGATCCGCGCGGGCATCGTGAGCGTCGTACCCGCCGGGGAGCGATCCACGAATGAGTTGATGAGGTCCTCGAACGCGGGGTCCATGGTGACACAGACAATCCGCCACTTGCGTCCACCCGTGCCTCCGCTCCCCCCACTGCCCGCACCGCCTCCGATGGGGCCCTGATCGACCGGAGTCGCGAAGGACTGACAGATGCTCCTGCGCAGCGCATTTCTTGCGTACTCCACGAGCACATCGTGGTCTTTGGTCCGGGGTGCCCATTCCGCGAGGGCCTCGACGATCGACTCCAGATCGCGGACCGAGACGCGCTCGCGCAGGAGCGCCTGCAGGATCTTCTGCAGGTCCCCCGGCTGCACAATCGCGGGAATCGTCTGTTCGACGAGCTTCGGGGCGGCCTGCTTCAACTGCTCGATCAGGTTGCCGACCTCCTCGCGCGTGAGGAGTTCGTCGGCGTGGGCCTTGACCACCTCGCCGAGATGCGTCGTCAGAACGCTCGTCGGATCGACCACGGTGTAGTTCATGGACTCGGCGCGGGTCTTGAGCGAGGGCTCGATCCACCACGCCTGCAGGCCGAAGGCCGGCTCGATGGTGGGCTGCCCGTGAATCCGCCCGGAGGCGATCCCCGAGTCCATCGCCATCAGGCGGCCCGGGATGGTCTGGCCCTCGGCAACGATGTTGCCGCGAATCTTGATGCGGTAGTCGTTGGGCTGGAGAAGCATGTTGTCGCGGACGCGTACCGGGGGCAGGACCATGCCGATCTCGGTCGCCAGTTGGCGGCGGATCGCAGCGATCCGGTCGAGAAGGTCGCCGCCTTGAACGGTATCCACAAGAGATACGAGGCCGTACCCGACCTCAAGCTCGAGCGTGTCGACCTTCAGTAGATCCTCGACAGGCGGCGCTTTGGTCGCCTCGGCCTGGCGCTCCTTGACCTCGGCGAGCTGCTGGTCCTGCTTCGTAATCCGTTCCTGTTTGACGGTGAAGAACGCGATCGTGCCGATGATCGCGGCGAGGGCCAGCAGCGGCAGACTCGGCAGCGGGGTGAACGCGAGCAGCCCGATGAATCCCGACGTGATGAACAGCGCCACGGGCCGGCTGGCCAACTGACCCGCCACCTCGGACCCGAGCGTGCCCTTGGAACTGGAGCGCGTCACGACGAGCGCCGAGGCGAGCGCGATGATGAATCCGGGTATCTGCGAGGCCAGACCGTCGCCGATCGTCAGGATGGTGAAGATCTTGGCGGTCTCTCCGACACCCCAGTCCTTCTCGAGCATGCCCACCGCGAAGCCACCGATGACATTGACGACGGTGATAATGATGCCGGCGACAGCGTCGCCGCGCACGAACTTGGAGGCACCGTCCATGGCGCCGAAGAAGTCGGCCTCTTCCGCGATGCGTTCGCGCCGGCGCCGCGCCTCGCGCTCATCGATAATGCCCGCGTTGAGGTCGGCATCGATCGCCATCTGGCGACCGGGCATGGCGTCGAGCGTGAACCGGGCCGCGACTTCGGAGATGCGCGTGGCCCCCTTGGTGATCACCACGAACTGCACGATCACCAGAATCAGGAAGATGATGATGCCCACCGCGAGCGACCCGCCCGCGACGAACGACCCGAACGCCGAGATGACCTTCCCGGCCACGCCCACGGCCTCCTCCGCGGTGGGCGCATCGGCGGTCAGGATGAGGCGCGTCGAGGCGATATTCAGCACGAGCCGGAGCATCGTCGTTCCCAGCAGCAGCGAGGGGAACACCGAGAGGTCCAGCGGCTCCTCGATGTACATCGTCGTCAGGAGCATGACGACCGCGATGCAGATATTCAGCGCGATGAGGATGTCCATCACCATCGGCGGCATCTGCACGAGAATCACCGCGATCATCAGCACGAACGCCAGCGGCGCGATCAGCGAGCGATGATGCGCGACGAACTTCGCCCACGCGGGCGTTTCACCCCTCCTGCTCGGCAGCGATGGCACGGTGCCCTTGGCCATGATCTATGCGCGCGCTCCGATCATGAGGCCATCTTCCCTTCCATCCGGTAGACATACGCCAGCACCTCGGCGACCGCCTCGTAGTGCTCGGCGTGAATCCCGCCGCCGACGGGGATCGCCGCGTAGAGCGATCGCGCCAGGGGCGGACGCTCGACGATCGGAACGCCGTTGGCCGACGCGATGTACCGAATCCGGAACGCCATGTAATCGGCGCCCTTGGCGATCACCTTGGGGGCGCGCATCCGGTCCGCGTCGTACTTGATCGCGATCGAGAAGTGCGTGGGGTTGGTGACGATGACATCCGCCTTTGGAACATCAAGCGCCAGCCGCTGGGAAGCAATTTCGCGCGCCATGCGCATCCGCCGCCCCTTGGTCTCCGGATCGCCGTCGGTCGACCGCCGCTCGTCTTTGACCTCCTGGCGCGTCATTTTCAGGTCCTGCGTCGTCTGCCACCGCTGATAGGTGAAGTCGATCACGCCCAGAATGATGAGAATCACCAGCGCCCAGATAGCGACCTTAAGGAGAATCATCGCGCCGACCATGATCCCCTGCTCGATCGATAGCGATGCCAGCGCCGCCAGCTTGCCCATGTCCGGGCGGATCACCAGAAACGCCACCAGACCGAGCACGGACAACTTGGCGACGTCAAGCGATCCCTTGACCAGGCTCCGCTTGGAGAACAGCCGCGCAAAGCCCTTGACGATGTTGAGCCGCCCGATGTCGGGCTGGAGCGGCTTTCCGGTAATCAGAAAGCCCACCTGCACGACGCTCCCCGCGTACGCCACCGCGACCATGACCAGCATCGCCGGCACGATGATGATCGCCGCTTCGCTCAGGATGATCCGCGCATCGCGCATGAGCCCCGCATCATCGGTGACGAGCCCGAGCGATTGCTCGGAGAGCGCGTACCGGACGATGAGGTACAGCTTGCGCACCGCCGCCGGCGCGAAGGCGGCAACGATGGCCAGAGCGCCGAGCATGACGATCGCCGACGACAGATCGGTGCTCTTGGGGAGCTGACCGCGCTGGCGCGCCTCGCCGCGCCGACGCTCCGTCGGCTGTTCGGTTTTTTCTCCCAGGTCCTCAGCCACCGATGCGATCCTCCGTTCTCATCGAAGCCCCCCTAGCGACCATTCGTGCAGCGTCCGGAACACGAACTCGAGCTCTCCGTGGAGCGTGGTCGCGACGAACGTGATCGACGCAGCGAGCACCGCGACGCCCAGGATGATGCGGATCGGGAAGCCGAAACTCAGGATGTTGAGCGACGGCACGGTTTTCATGATGAAACCGACGATGACCGTCTCGACGAAGATGATCACGACGACCGGCATCGCGATGCGCATCGCCATGTCGAACCCCGAGTCGAGCAGCCCGGTGATCACCTCGAATGTGTCCCGCCCGATCACGGCCGCGGCCGCGGGCGTCCCGATCGGCATCGCGTCGAAGGTGTTCACGAGCGAGCCGAACACGAGCTCCATCCCCCCCATGGCGATGTACATGAGCGTCGCCCCGACGAAGAGGAGCTGCCCGAGGTTGTCGCCGGGGATGTCCAGCGACGGATTGAGCACCGCCGCGATGCTCAGCCCCAGTTGCTGCCCCATGACCACACCCGAGAGTTCCAGCGCGAGCAGCGGTATCGAGGCCAGCAGCCCGACCACGGCGCCGATCGCCACCTCCTGCGTCATCAGGGGCAGGAGGGACCAGATCGAGAGTTCCATGCCGATCGCGTGCGTCGCGTCGACCGCGGGATAGACCGCCACCGTCATCGCGCCCGCGAGGTACACGCGGACCTGCCTCGGCATCGCGCCGCTCGAGAGCAGCGGCGCAAAGATGAACACGCCCGAGATGCGCGAGAGCACGAGGAGCATCACCGGGATGTGCTGCAGGATGACCTGGAACGATGACAACCGTGTGCGCCTCCATGCCTAGTGCATCGTGAGCATCTCGATCGCGAACTCGATGAGCTTCGCAGTGATCCACGGGAGCAGGATGACGGTGACGATGGTCATCGCGAAAATCTTGGGCACCATCGAGAGCGTCTGCTCCTGAATCTGCGTCACCGATTGAACGATCGAGATCACCAGCCCGATGAACACCCCCGCCAGCAGCACGGGCGCCGAGATCAGCATCGTGACGATCAGCGCGTGGCGGACGAGGTCAAGGGTCTCAAAATCCACGGGGGCACCCTCCTTCCTAGCCCGTCAACGCGGGGCGC
>CALFMQ010000487.1 GCA_937879825.1 uncultured Phycisphaerales bacterium | reverse complement strand
AGCGGCACGATGCATTCCCGGAGCGGATGAATGTGCATTGGGCGCGGATTGTGGAGCCGCGGATCGTGGAGGTCGCGACCTGGGAGCGCGGCGCCGGGATGACGATGGCGTGCGGGACGGGCGCGTGCGCGGTGTGCGTGGCGGGCGCGGTTCGGGGGCTGGCGGAGCGGCATGTGGCGGTGCACATGTCGGGGGGCGTGCTGGATGTGCGTTGGGACGAGTCGAGCGGGTGCGTGTGGCTGGGGGGTCCGGTGGCGGAATGCTTCAGCGGGAAATGGTGCGCAACATGAAACCTGACGAGCCGATTGTGCTGACGACCGACCGCCTTGTTCTCCGGCCGACCTGCGAGGCGGATCTGGAGGACTTCATCCGGGTGGGCTCGCATCTGGCCGTGGCCCGGAACACGGGGACTTTCCCGCACCCCTTCACTCGGGAGTTTGCAATCGAGCGGCTGGCGAAGCAGATGAAGTCGCTCGAGGAGGGGACCGGTGTGTGCTTCGCGATACGGCTGAAAGCAACCGGCGAGGGGATCGGTTCGACCGGGTTCTTCGGGCTTAACCGGGAGCACGGGACGGCGGAGGTCGGGTACGTGATCGATCCGGCGCACGCGGGCTGCGGCTACGCCACGGAGTCGCTGGGCGCGGTGGTCCGGCACGCGTTCGAGGATTGGGGTGTGCGGAAGTTGTGCGCGTGCTATTTCATGGACAACCCGGCGTCGGGGCGGGTGCTGGAGAAGGCGGGGTTCGTGCGCGAGGGCATCCGTCGGAAGCAGTTTGTGCGGCTGGGCGAGTTGCGGGACGATGTGATGGTGGGGCTGTTGCGCGAGGAGTACCAGAAGTAGCCGACCCGGACCATCACGAACGGAGTGAAGCGACGGGTGGTCGATCGCGGCTGTGGATCGCGCTTGTCTTGATCGTCGCGGCGCTGGTGCCGATGGGGGGTGTGCTCTCGAACCGCCCGCTCGACGGGCACGAAGTGCTGGTGGCCCAGTCGGCGCGCGAGATGATGGCGTCGGGGGACTACCTCGTGCCGAGTTTCAATGACGAGGCGCGTCTCAAGAAGCCGCCCCTGATGTATTGGCTCGTCATCGGCGTCGCCAAGGTGATTCCGGGCGCGGGAGATGTGCCCGAGTGGGCGGCGCGGCTGCCGTCGTGGTTGGCGGGGATCGCGCTGGTGGGGGTGACGATGGCGCTGGGGTGGCGCGTGGGGGGGCGCGCGATGGGTGTGCTCGCGGGGTTGTTGCTCGCCACGAGCGTCGGGTACTTCACGCTGACCAACAGCGCGCGCCCGGAGATGGTGTACGGCGCGCTGGGCGGGCTGACGACACTCGGATTCGTGCGCGCGACGCTGGCGGGGGACCGGACCGCTGCGCAGCGGCGCGGCGCGCTCGTGGGATGGATCGGCTTCGGGTTGGCGACGCTGGCCAAGGGGCCCCACCTGCCGGGGCTGATTCTGCTCGGTGTGGTCGTGCACCTGTTGGTGTCGCGCCAGGCCAGGCGGGTGCCGGCGGTGACTCGCCCGTTCATGGGGCTGGTCGTTCTCGTGCTGATCGTCGGGCCGTGGGCGGCGGCGTTGATCGTGCATGCGCCGGAGACGGTGGATGTGTGGTACCACGAACTCATCGGGAACAGCTCGGGGGATGAGGGAAGCGGGTTGTTGGCGCACGTGTCGGCGTACTACCTGCACGCGCCGTTCCGGCTGCTGCTCCCGTGGGCGCCGTGCGTGGTGCTCGGGCTGTTTGCGCCGTGGAGCAAGCGGTCGTCGGACTTTGAGGCGGTGCGCGTTCTGTTCTGGATCGTGATCGCGACGCTCGTGGTGATGACGATCCCGGATCATCGGCGGTGGTACTACCTGATCCCGATCGCGCCGGCGCTGGCGGTCATGAGCGCGGCGGGAACGCTGGGCGCGATGCGCGTGATGACGCCCCGGCGCTCGGTGCGCATGTTCGGGACCTTCATGGTCATCCTGATCGTGGTCGGCGCGGGGGCGGCGCTGATCGAGGTGAGTCAGCCCATGCGCGTCGGCCCGGTGGTCGTGGTGGTGATGGCGCTGGTGATCGGGGCCGCGGTGATGGCGGCGGTGTCGTGCCGCCGGGCGGCGTGCGGCGTGACGGTCGGCGCTGCTGTCTTCGCGTGGGCGGCGCTCTTCACCCTGACGGGCCACCTGCACGGGTGGTGGGGCGAGCAGCGGTACGAAGAATGGCGATTCGCGGAGGTGGTCGCGGAGCGCGTGCCCGATGACGACCCGCTATACACATGGCGCGTAGACGAGGCCGTGCTCGTGTACGCGACGGATCGGGCCGTGGAGCGGGTTCGCGACCTCGATGACATCGACAACTACCCGCCCGAAGAGACGATCTGGGTCGTGACCCGCGAAGAGTTCGCCGACGATGTGTCCGACGAGTGGCGTTCGTGGATCATTCACGAGTCGCCCCCGACCGCCGAGGATGGATACACCGAGGTGCTGCTCGCCCTGCGGGCGCGCGGCGAGCCGGGTGGCGGCGCGACCCGCACCGGCGGGTGAGGCGGTTTGTCAGCGGAGCGGGCGCTCGCCTATGGCTTTGCGTTGTTCGTTGACGCGCACGAGCGCGGCGGGATGCTCGCGCAGAAGCTTGACGAGCTGGCTCGCGCTGACATCGAGGCGGACGCCGGCGCGGGTGAGGTCGAACGCGCACGCGTCGATGACATCCATCGCCTCGGCGAGGAGCGAGGGGTAGTCGCGGTGTCCGGGGTTGCACGAGATGCGCGTGATCGTCTTGCCCTGGGCGTCGCGCTGGCGGAGGAGGCGCGAGCGCCACAGCGCCGAGCCGATGTCGCCGAGCGGGACGGCCGTGCGGTGTTCGACGGCGAGTTTCAGGCGGAGGCGTTTGAGCGCGACGCGCTTGTTCTCCATGACGGAGCGCCGCTCGCCGGCGTGGGCCTCGATGGAGGTGGGTTTGTGCGTGAGGATGACGAGCGTCTCGACCTTGTTGCGGTGCTGGCCGCCGGGGCCGCCCGAACGCCCCTTGCCCATGGCGCATTGGGCCAGCAGCGTGTCGTCATCGAGGCAGGCGGGATGGGGCCACGGGTCGAGGATCGCGTTCATGTTGCGAGTCCGGCGGTGCTCGACGGCGAGGCGGTGAGCGACAGATCGTCGGCGTCTCCGGTGATGAGTCGCTGGTGGGCGAGGCCGGCGAGCATGGCCGCGTTGTCGAGGCAGTAGGCCATCCTGGGGAGGCGCACACTCAGGTTGTTGCGCTCGCCCAGCGCGAGGAGTTCGGCGCGGAGGCGCGAGTTGGCGCTGACGCCCCCGCCGACAAGGAGCGTGCGCGGCTTGGCGTCGCAGCGTTCCAGGAGGCGTTCGAGTTTGAGGATGACAGCGCTGACGGCGGCGCGCTGGAAACTCGCGGCGACATCCGCGACTTGTTGTTCGGTGAGGTCTGAAGCGTCTCGTTCGAACGATCCCGGTGCGCCGCCTTGTTGTTTGCCCGGGTTGCCGCGGACGGTGTAGAGCACGGCGGTTTTGAGTCCTGAGAACGAGAAGTCGAGGGAGTCGGGCGCGAGGCGGGAGATGGGGAAGTCGTGGGCGCGTTCGTCGCCGGACTGCGCGAGCCGGTCGAGCTTGGGGCCACCGGGGTGCGCGAGATTGAGGATGGTGGCGGCCTTGTCGTAGGCCTCGCCGATGGCGTCGTCGATGGTGGCGCCGACGCGGCGGATGGCAAGGGGCGCATCCAGGTCGTACATCGCGGTGTGGCCGCCCGAGACGACGAGGCCGATAGCGGGGAAGACGGACTCCAACGTCCAGTCGGGGTCGTCGAGGAGTCCGGCGTAGAGGTGCGCGACGACATGATCCACGCCGATGATGGGCTTATCGAGCGACCACGCCAGCGCCTTTGCGGCGGAAACGCCGACAAGGAGCGCGCCGATGAGCCCCGGTCGGTTGCCGACGGCGACGGCGTCGATGTCAGAGAGTTTGCACCCCGCTTCGCGGAGGGCGCGGTCGATGACGGCGCTGATGCGCTCGGCGTGGGCGCGGCTGGCGATCTCGGGGACGACGCCCGCGTACTCGGCGTGGAGGTCGTGCTGGGACGCGATGACATTGGAGCGCACGGCGCGCCCGTCGTCGACGATCGCGGCGGCGGTCTCGTCGCAGCTGGACTCGATTCCGAGGATGCGCATGGGCGCGAGTTTACTCGGAGCCGTCCGCGGCCTCCTTGGCGACGGGCGCATCAACGAGCCAGCGTTCGAGGTCGTTGCCGGTGATCTTGAGCGTGGCGACGATGTTGCCCTCGGCGTCGCGGATGTCGATGTGGCCGCCCTCGAGCGGTTTGTCGTCGGGGATGAGGTCGAAGGGTTCGAGGGGCGTCATGCCGCGGGTGGCTTTTTCGAGAGCTTCGATGCGCTTGCCGTTGCGGACCAGTTCGCGGACGAGGAGTTCTCGCGTGCGTTCGGCGGTCTTGAGGGCGGCGAGGTCGAGCGTGCCGGGGGGCGTGTCGCCCCCGACGGGCGCCCAATCGCCGGTGATGAGGCGCGCCGAGATCGCGTCCATCGCGGCCGAGAGCTGCGGGTCGCCGAGGTGGTCGCGGATCCACGCCGGATCGTCCCAGCAGCACGCCTCCGCCTGATCGGCGCGGATGATGTCCTCATCGCGCCGGAGGCGGAGCATGTTGGTGACCTGCTCGTCGGTCATTGGCACATAGAAGCCGGGGTCGGGATCGACGCCCCACTCGGTGGAGTCGTCCTCGCGCTGGATGCAGCGCCCGGAGGGGAGGTAGTAGTACTGCTCGGTGATCTTGAGCTGGCCGGAGCCCGAGGGAAGGTTGTAAAGACCCTGGACGATTCCCTTGCCGAAGGTGCGCTCGCCGAGGATCTGGGCGCGGCCGTTGTCCGACAAGGCGCCCGAGACGACCTCCGAGGCGCTGGCGCTGGCGCCATTGACAACGACGACCATCGGGAAATCGGGGAGCGTGTTCTCGGGGCGTGCCCAGGCGCGCTGCGGCGGGCCGGAACGGCCCCGCGTCTCGACGATGACACCCTCGCGGAGGAAGAGGTCGGCCATATCGATGGCCGCGGCGAGCGAGCCGCCGCCGTTGAATCGGAGGTCGAGGATCAGGCCCTTCATGCCGTCGTTCAGGAGCGATCGGCAGGCGTTGAAGAGTTCGGGGACTGTGCCGCCCGTGAACTGCGTGACGCGGATGTACCCGATCTTGTCAACGGGATCGATCATGTAGTTCCACGAGTCGCCCTCGCGGTGGATGCCCTTAACGGTGGAGGTGATGATCCGGTCGCGGGTGATGGGGAGGTCGAAGCGGACGGAGCCCGTCATCGGGCCGGGGGCCTCGCCGTTGTCGGTCTGGACGGCGTCGGTGATCGTCGCGGCCTGCGCGCCGCGGGGAAGATCGGACGCGTCGCCCTGGCGCTCGATGGTGAGCATGACGACGGTGCCGGGCTCGCCCATGAGTTCATCGATGACATCGTCGATGTCGCGCTGCCAGATGGAATTGCCGTTGACCGCGACGACAAGATCCTCGGCTTCGACGCCCGACTTGTACGCGGGTGAGTCTTCGAGGGGC
>CALFMQ010000486.1 GCA_937879825.1 uncultured Phycisphaerales bacterium | reverse complement strand
GGGCGGCGGAGGAGGGCTTCGAGGATATGGGGCATGAGGGACTGTTGCTCTTCGGCGGGCTGGTAGGGATCGACGAGGGGGGAACAATAGATGACCATGTGGGGCTTGAGGGCGCGGGCGAGGAGGTGTGGGGCGTTTTCTTTAAAGGTAGTGAACTGGCCCCAGCGTTCCCAGTCTTCGCGTTTGAGGCCGCCGTAGATGCGCATGGTGGGGACATAGCAGTAGGTGCAGGCGAAGGTGCAGTTGCGGGCCGGGGTGAGGGAATGGGTGAATCCGGCCTGGGCGATGAAGCCGGAGGTGCGGGCGAGGATGGAGCTGGCCGGTTGGGCGAAGATGTGGAACCGGCTGGGCATTCCTCATTATCTATCGATGAACAACTTTCCCCGGCGGGCGGAGTGTGATAGAGTAATGCGATCAAAAGACCTTTAAGTCTTTTGGTGCAGGGAGAGAACCGATGCGACTTGCGATAGTGTGCGCGATGCTGATGATGCCGTTCGGGCTGCTGCAGGCTCAATCGACGACCCAGTCGGTGCAAGGACTTGTGACCGACAGTACAGGGGCGGTGATTGCGGGCGCCCGCGTGACGCTGATGAATACGGGGACAAGTGTGACCCAAACCTTAACAACCAACCAGGCCGGGCTGTACAACTTCACGCTCGTGCAGGTGGGCAACTATGAAATCCGCGTGGAGATGGAGGGCTTCAAGGCTGAGGTAGTGCGCGGGATCCGCGTGGAGACGGCGGCACAGTTACGGCAGAACATCACATTGGATATTGGAAGCGTGACGGAATCGATTGAGGTAGCGGCGTCGGCGGTGTTGTTGAATACGGAGAATGCCACGACGGGTGGAGTGATCGAGAACCGGCGCATTGTGGAATTGCCGCTGAACGGGCGCAATATGCAGAACCTGGCGGTGCTGGTGCCGGGGGTGCAGTTTGGGAACCGGACGGGTTTGGGCGATGGTTCAGCCGGGTTCCCGATTCCGGGGCAAGGATTTTCGGTATCGGCGAACGGGCAGCGGGAGACGCACCAGGTGGTGTCGCTCGATGGGGTGGACGCGAAGGATCCGCGTATTCACATCACGAACTTCGTGCCGTCGATTGAGGCGATTGAAGAATTCAAGATTCAGACCAATGCGTACACGGCGGAGTATGGCTTCGGCGGTGGGGCGCAGGTGACGATCACGATGAAGAGCGGAA
>CALFMQ010000485.1 GCA_937879825.1 uncultured Phycisphaerales bacterium | reverse complement strand
CGAGACGCCATCGATCGCGATGGAGCCCTTGGGAATCGTCGCGTCCATGAGATCGTCGGGGGCAGTGAACGAGACTCGCCAGTCGGCTTCCTTCCTATGGACACTTGCGACGGTCGCGAGCCCCTCGATATGTCCCTGCACGAAGTGCCCGCCCATCAAGGTGTCGGCGCGGACCGCGTGCTCGAGATTGACCCGGTGGCCCGGCCCGAGCGATCCCAGCGTCGTCCGGTCGAGCGTCTCTCGGACCGCATCAAAGAGGAAGTGGCCCGCGCCCGTGACGGGCCCGGCGAGCGTGAGGCAGCACCCGGAAACGGCGATGGAGTCGCCCACATTCGGGCGGTGCGACCAGCCGCTCGGATCGATCTCGATACGCGCCCCCCCTACGCCGCCTCCGCTCCCGGATGCAGCGATATCGCCGGTGGGAGTGATCGAGGCGATGCGCCCGACGGCCTGGATGAGCCCGGTGAACATGCAGAGAGCATAATGTCGCCGGGAAGCCGCGTCGGGGTGCGCCGAGCGGGGATCGGCTACCATGCCGCCCCGGCGATCGGGAGCGGTCGTCGGCACGGACTCCGCCTTCGGGCGTCAGACTCACACGCTGTTCATGAGGTGCGACGCATGCCCCGCAGACCCGGTTCATTGTCATTCTCGTTCGCCCGCGCGGCCGTTCTCTGCGCCTTGGTGAGCATGGGCTCCGTCACGATCGCGGGGTGCGGCTCGGGGCGGCGCGGCCCGCAGTCCGGCGGGGGCGGAGCGGGCGGTGCCGAAGCGCGCGAGCCCTACGCCGTCATCGGGTATCGCCCGGTGTGGAAGACGGTGGCGCAGGTGGCCAACCGCCACGAGCTGGCGCATCTCAATGTCACCGGCGATGAAGTGCTCGCGATGGACTCCTCGAACATCCTCACCTACATCAACGCCCGGACGGGGCAGGTGGGCTGGGCGACCGACCTGGGCGACTCCCTCGCGCGGTTCTACGGCTCGGGCATGTGGCGCGGCAACGTATGGAGCGTCGCCGACACCGTGATGTACTTCCTCGACCCGCGCACCGGCGAGGTCGTGGACCGCCAGCGCCTGGCCGCATTGGCGCGGACGCGCCCGGCGATCGTCGGCGACATGGCGGTGTTCGGGACGTCGCGCGGCGAGGTGCTCGGTCACAACATGCGCGCCGGATTCAAGGGCTGGGGCTTCGGGTACAACCGGGCGTCCACGGTCGAGGTGCCGCCGGTCGCGGTGGGCGCCGCCGTCGCCGTGGTGACCAACCGGGGCGAACTGTTCGTGCTCGACGGGCTGTCCGGGCGGCTTGTCGGGAGCAACACGCTCTACGACGCGATGTCGGGCGGGCCGGTCGCGGACGAGGACACGGTGTACTGCGCCTCGCTCGATCAATCGATCTGGGCGTTTGGGGCGTACGGGGGCGAGCAGCGGTGGCGCGTGCGGACGGCCGAGCCGATCCGCGGCCAGGCCGAACTCCTGGGCGACCGCCTGTTCGTCGAGATTCCGTCCGAGGGCTTCGCGTGCCTGCGCACAAGCGATGGCTCGCGCGTCTGGACGGCGCAGGGCGTGCGCGGGAACGCGCTGGGCGTCCGCGCGGGACGCCTGCTCGTCTGGGACGGGCGCACGATGACCGTGCTCGACATGACCCGCGGCGATGTTGTTGACACCGTGGAGATTCCCGGCGTGTCGAAACTCGTGGTGGACAACTTCGTGGACGGGAATCTCTACGCGGCGACGAAGAACGGCTCGATCGCGCGCTACGAGCCGAGCCGATAAACACAGGGGATCGTCTGGCGATGCAAGATGGACTCGTGGCGATCCGGCGGGCGCTGCTCAGCGTGTCGGACAAGCGCGGCGTTGTGGAGTTGGCACGCTCGCTCGCGGCATTGGGCGTTGAACTGATCTCCACGGGCGGAACGGCCAGAGCGCTCACCGAGGCCGGGCTCAAAGTCACGCCCATCGACGAGGTAACGGGCTTCCCGGAGATGATGGACGGGCGCGTCAAGACGCTCCACCCCAAGGTGCACGGCGGCCTGCTGGCGGTCCGCGATGAGAAGTCCCACACCGACGCGATGAACGCGCACGGCATCGAGGGAATCGATCTGCTGTGCGTGAACCTGTACCCCTTCGAGAAGACCATCGCGCGCGACGGCGTGACGCGCGACGAAGCCGTCGAGCAGATCGATATCGGCGGGCCCGCCATGGTGCGTTCGGCCGCCAAGAATCACGAATGGGTCGCGGTCTTGACGGACCCGGATCAGTACGGTCGCGTGACGGAAGAACTCGCGAAGCACAACGGGCAGACCTCACGCGCCTTGCGCCGTGATCTGTCGGCGGCGGCATTCGCGCGAACCAGCGCCTACGACGCCGCCATCGCGTCGTTCCTCTCCAGGGGCGAGGCGGAACGATTCCCGCGGATCATGTCGGTGTCGATGCCGATCCAGAACGAGCTGCGATACGGCGAGAATCCCCACCAGCACGCCTCGGTGTACCGGGACGCATCGTTCGCGGGCGCCAATGTCGTGGGCGCCGAACAACTCCACGGCAAGGAACTGTCGTACAACAACCTCAACGACGCCGCCGCCGCGCTGGAACTCGTCCGCGATCTGGCGGCGCAGGAGCCGGCACGCGCCGCGGCGTGCGTCATCAAGCACGCCAACCCGTGCGGCGCATCGGTCGCGGGCGATGCGCGCATCGCATGCAATCTGGCGATGGCGGGCGACCCGATCGCCGCGTTCGGCGGCATCCTGGCGCTGTCGCGCGAGATGGATGATGCATCAGCCGAGCGGTTGTGCGAGCAGGGCGTGTTCCTGGAGGTGATTCTCGCGCCGTCGTTCTCGAGGGCCGCGCTGGAGCGGCTGCGCGATCGGTGGGCGAATGTGCGCTTGCTGGCGGTCGGCGCGATCGAACGCGCGGCGGCGGGCGCGCTGCAAATGAAGACGATCCCGGGTGGGATGCTCGTGCAGGAACGGGACGCGGCCTTGGCCGATGTCGCGCGATGGACCCACGCCGCGGGACCGGCGCCCGATGACGCGACCCTGCGCGCCGCGGGTGCGGTGTGGGTGATGGGCAAGCACCTGGCGAGCAACGCGATCGTGATCGGCGGCGTCGACGACGGCGGCGTGCGGATGTTCGGCGCGGGCGCGGGGCAGATGGACCGCGTCGGCGCGTGCCGCGTCGCGGTGAGCAAGGCCGGCAAGGCGGCGCGGGGCGCGATCGCCGCGAGCGACGCCTTTTTCCCCTTCGCAGACGGGCCCGAGGTCCTGATCGGGGCGGGCGTGGGGGTGATCGTCCATCCGGGGGGATCGAAGCGGGACGCGGAGACCTTCGACCTGTGCGACAAGAGCGGCGTCACCTGCCTGACCACAGGGATCCGCCATTTCCGCCACTAGCCGCCGAGAACCGCGCCGGGACGCGAGTCCGGGCGGCATTTGGACCCGGCGGGGCTCCAGTCGCGGTCCTCACAAGTCGATAACACTTGCCAGACCTATCAGCGACGGCTAGGTTTCATGGGACCTAGAGCGGGTCGGAGCGAGCGGAGATGAGCCCATCGAGCACATCCCGGAACGGCCACGAGCGGGTGACGCTGGCCGAGTTGCAGGGCGAGGACTCGCCCG
Organism: uncultured Phycisphaerales bacterium; assembly: GCA_937879825.1. GTDB lineage: Bacteria > Planctomycetota > Phycisphaerae > Phycisphaerales > UBA1924 > JACKHC01. The sequence continues at coordinate 732 of CALFMQ010000485.1, read as the reverse complement.
ACGGTGTAGCCGCCTTCGCTTCGGTCGCCGGGGGAGCGGTCGGGGGCGGCTCGGCGCTGGACGCGAAGGTCCTGGTCCTGAACAAGCTCTACATGGCGGTGCGCGTCATCAGCGCACGCCGCGCGTTCTGCCTGCTCACCAAGAGTCTGGCGGAAGTGATTCACGTCGATGAGGGCCAGTACATCTCCTACGACTTCGAGTCGTGGACGGAGATCTCCGAACTCCAGCAGCAGTTCGAGCACGAGAAGCACGACTGGGTTCGCACGGTGCGCCTCGACATCGCGGTCCCCAAGGTGATCCGCCTGCTCGGGTACGACCGCCTCCCCGATCAGCGCGTGAAACTCAACCGGCGCAATCTCTTTGCACGCGACCGCAACCGTTGCCAGTACTGCGGCAAGTACTTCCCGACCAACGAACTATCGATCGACCACGTCACCCCCCGCGCCCAAGGCGGGCAGGACACCTGGGAGAACCTGGTGTGCGCGTGCGTCCGGTGCAACGCCAAGAAGGGCGGCCGGACGCCCGAGCAGGCGCACATGCGCCTCTGCAAGAAGCCCGTGCGACCGAAGCGCAACCCGCAGATCGCGGTGCGGCTCGGCCAAGACCGGTACCAGTCGTGGAAGGCGTTCCTCGACAACGCGTACTGGTCGGTCGAACTGCGCTAACTCAGCTCGGCGCGACGAACTGCTCAAGGTAGGTGATCGTCTCGGCGAGCACCTTCACCTCGGCGGT
>CALFMQ010000484.1 GCA_937879825.1 uncultured Phycisphaerales bacterium | reverse complement strand
GGGGGGCGGCCCCGCCGCCGTCGCGTTCGACGCCGCCGAGGCCGCGATCTCTCGCAATGTCGATGTCCTCATCGTGGACACCGCCGGCCGCCTGCACACGCAGGACTCCCTCATGCGACAACTCACCAAGATCCGTGATGTCGTCCGGCGCCGCATCCCCCAGGCCCCGCACGAGGTGCTCCTCGTTCTCGATGCAACCACCGGCCAAAACGCCACGCAACAGGCCAGGCAGTTCGCGCAGGCCATCGATGTCACCGGAATCTTCCTCACCAAGCTCGACGGAACCGCACGCGGCGGCGTCGTCATCGCCATCCAGCAGGAAACCAACATCCCCGTCAAGTTCATCGGCGTCGGCGAAACCCCCGCGGATGTCGAGCCCTTCGATCCCGATCGATTCGTCGACGCACTCTTCGCCGATGAATGACCCACGCCGCGCTCGCGGATATCCTCGTTGAGCATCCGATGAGCCAGCCCATCCCCAACTCGGCGTACGAGTCGATCCTGAGCGTCGCCCATCGACTCTCCTCGACGTCCGACCTCGCCGAGGTCCTCGCCATGATCATCGATGCGCTCCGCGATCTGCTCAGCGCCGAACGCGCATCGGTCTTCCAGTACGACGAGGAGGCCGACGAGTTCTTCGCCACCAAGGCGCACGGGCTGCCCTCCGATCTCCGCATCAAGGGCGACGCCGGTTTCATCGGCGCCGCCGGGCAGTCGCGCCAGGTCATCAACACCCACGACGCCTACGCCGACCCGCGCTTCAACCAGGCCGTGGACAAGTCCACCGGCTTCCGCACGCGCTGCATCCTCACCATCCCGCTCATGGACCACGAGCAGCGCCTCGTCGGCGTCGCGCAGGTCCTCAACAAACGAACCGGCCCGTCCTTCGACACCAACGACGAGTCCATCGCAGTCCACCTTGCGCGCCAGGCGGCCGTCGCATTGCGCCGAGCGCAACTCCTCGAAGCCGAACGCACCAAGCGCAAACTCCAGGCCGATCTGGAACTCGCCCGCTCTATCCAGTTCGCCGCGCTCCCCGACGATCTCCCCGAAGTCGCCGGCTACACCATCGCCGCCACCACACGCCCCGCAGACGAAACCGGGGGCGACACGTTCGATGTCATCCCGCTGGGCAGAGACGCCCGCCGCGTCCTCTTCATGATGGCCGACGCCACGGGCCACGGCGTCGGCCCCGCGCTCTCCGTAACGCAGGTCGTCTCCATGATCCGCATGGCCGCGCGTATGGGAGCCGACCACGACCAGATGTCCCCCCTCATCAACTCGCAACTCTGCGAAGACCTTCCCCCGGGAAGGTTCGTCACCGCCTTCATCGGCATCCTCGACGCCGATCGAAACGAACTCCGATACATGTCCGCCGGCCAGGCCCCCATGCTCGTCTACCGCGCCTCGGGTCAGGTCGAGAAGATCAACGACTGCTCCGCCCCGCCCCTCGGCATCGATCCAGAGGTCGAGTTCGAGTCCACGCCCCCCGTCCGTTTCGAACCCGGCGATGGTTTCGTGCTGCTTTCCGACGGCTACTTCGAAGCCATGAACCACCAGCGCAAGCAGTTCGGCGATGAGCGCGTCTCCCATCTCCTGCTCGAGAACCCAAACGCCAGCGCCGACGGATGGCTCGAACGCCTGCAGGACGCCGTGCGCACCTTCGCCGAAGGCGCGCCGCAACTCGATGATCAGACGGCAGTTGTCATCCGCCGCCGGAAGTGAGGAACCCCGCAATGCCCGTCTATGTGTATGAAACCGTGCGCGAAGACGGGCAACCCGGCGAGCAGTTCGAGGTCGTCCAATCCATGAAGGACGAACCGCTGAAAGCCCACCCCGAAACCGGCGAGCCCGTGCGCCGCGTCATCCAGTCACCGATGGTCGGCGGCCGCCACTCCACAACGTCCGAGAAGGCAAAGCTTTCCGACTCAAACCTCGAACGCATGGGCTTCACCAAGTATGTAAAAGGCGACAAGGGGTACGAGAAGACCGCAGGCGACGGCCCCGATCGGATCGCTCGAGACTAAACACCTCCGCCGCATCGCGCGCGTTCTTACCCAGATTCACAACAGAAGCCGAAGTGTCTCCCGCGCTTTCGTATTTATGAATGCGCGCATTCATGCAAAGGCATGGCTTACCGGCGCTTATGCGACTCGCAATGTGTCCATCTCTAAATGAGCGCGAGTCGCTAACGCACAAGGTCACGTTTGACTCGTAAAGAGTAGCGTTTTATCGGAGTTGCTAGCACAACGAGAATTACCGACATTCGACGCGAAACCCGCAAAGTTGGTTGTACGCCCGCCGAAAGTTGGGCTACTTTAGGGTTGCGGCGCTGCACGAGCGCAGCGCACGGTGGGAGTCGCCGGGTGGGGCGAGTCCTTGAAATAGGTTCGAGAGAGAGCACCACGAACGTGTTCTGAACTGTGTTGTCTTAACGAGAAGTCGCCGCGGCTGTGGGCCTCGGCGAAGAGGTGTTCTTGTATTTGGAGTGTGTACCAATGAGAAAGATTGCGACTTGTACAGCGATGCTGGCCGTTGCCGGCTTCGCCACCACCGCGTTCGGCGCCTCGCCGAAGGCCACCGACGGCGCTCGCGCCCTCAAGGTCAATAACAGCGTCTCCGTTGACGCCCGCACCGCCGGCATGAACCGCGGCTTCGAAGCTCCCGACCTCCAGGGCTCCGGCCCGGTCCCGGGCGGCGTGGTCGGTTCCTGCCAGTGCTTCTGGGATAACGGCTCGTTCGACGTCGTCGGCGGCAACGGCCAGGGCTCCGCTCAGGCCGCCGCGCTCGACGGCCTCTGCGCCGACGACTTCTTCCTCCCCGAGTGCTCGATCTACCGTCTCGACTCGATCTGCGCCGAGATGCTCGTCACCGATCCGATGGCCGCCGGCCTCTCGTTCGGCCTCGCCATCTTCGCTGACTGCAACGGCAAGCCCTACGGCGCGCCGCTCTACGTCTTCGACGATCAGGCCGACGTCAGCGTCACCGACTCCGGCACCGACTGGTTCGGCTACGACCTCCTCGAGGTCTGCTTCTCCATCGGCGATTGCAACCTCCGCGGCGGCTGCACCTACTGGGTCGCCCCCTACGGCATCGGCAACGGCTCCGGCATGGACGAGTACTACTTCGCCACCTCGACCCTCGAGGGCGAAGCCGTCCAGCTCAACCAGGGCCACTTCACCGATCCGTGGTCGTTCGACCCCGTCGTTGACTGGACCCCCGTCGAGGTCACCAACGTCAAGAAGCGCGACTTCGCCTTCGCCGTGTGCGTCACCGAGTGCGATCTCCTGTGCGACAACGGCCAGGCCGACCTCTCCCGCTCGCTCCACAAGAACGTGAGCGTCAACCTCCCGCACTTCCGCGCGGCCGACAACTTCGCCGTGCCCCCGTGCGTTGACTACGAAGTCTGCATGGTCGAGGTCTGCATCCTCACCTCCTGCCAGTGCGCGACCGTCGCGGTCGAGATCTACGGCACCGACCCCATCACCATGCTCCCCACCGGCGCGCCCGTCGCGACCCTGACCAATCCCAAGGAGTTCGATCTCGAGTTCTCCACCACCGATAACACCGGCATCACCGTCAACGCCAAGCGCCTCCAGTTCGGCGCCGCGCTCGACGCCGGCGTCATCCTCGAGGGCGGCAAGACCTACTGGGTCTCGATCGTTGAGGGCGGCACCCTCTCCGGCACCGACCGCCTCTACTACTGCTACGCCTACAAGTGCGAGAAGCCCGCGGATTGCCAGATCAAGATCACCGAGGCCGCGTTCTACAAGCCCGTCCTCGCCGCCTGGCACCCCTACTCGCAGTTCGTCAGCAACGGCGACCTGCCCAACGAGCTCGCGTTCGCCGTGTTCGCTGAGCCCGTCTCGGCGGAAGAGCCCATCGACACCACCACGCCCAAGAACAACAAGCGGGTCGGCAACGGCCTCACCGCTTCGGGCAACGGCGGTTCGGGCATCATCCGTCGCTAATCGGATCGAACCGACTCACTGAGTCGTTCATCCGAGATCCGAATGGATCTTCTCCTCCCGGGGCGGAAACGCCCCGGGAGGTCTTGCGAGAGAAGCAGGCGGGAGTAGAGAAGGAAGCGGGCCATGGATCGGGCCCACACACCGGCGACTTCGCCGGTGCAGCGGACCGCAGCCGGAGGGCCGCGAGGAGCATGCCAGGGAACGGTTTCACGGATCGAATCAAATGCCAACAGCGCGCAGGGTTGTAAGCATCATGTCCAACAACACACTCACCAGACTCTTGGCCGCAGGATCTGTCCTCGCCATCGCCGGCCTCGCCGACGCTCAACACAAACAGACCGACTCGGAAATCCGGCAGCAGATCACCATCGGC
>CALFMQ010000483.1 GCA_937879825.1 uncultured Phycisphaerales bacterium | reverse complement strand
ATCGGTCTTACGCCTGGCCATGGTCGCCCCGATTGTTCTTCCCGTTGAGCCCGATGAAGTGGAACCCGGTCCAGTTGGACCGGGTCACCTCCGTCGCGATGGAGGTCAGCGACCGGTACCGCCGCCCCGCGTACTCCAGGCCGTCCGGCAGCACGCGCACCGCGATCTCGATGCCCTTGTACACCCGCCGCAGCTCGCTGCCGGGCATTGGGAGGCGCGGGTCCCTGTCGGGCAGCACCGCCGCGTCGCAGCGCTCGACATCACGGACCACCATCGTCGGCGGGCGGAACCGCAGGTCTTTATCGTCGGCAATCTCGAGGGCACGGCGTCGAGCGCGTTCGGGCAGCCCCCCCTCCACCCGCGCCTGCTCCAGCCACACGATCCGCTTGGTCAGCCAGTCCCGGTTGCCGCTGTTGCAGCGCTCGCTGGTGAGCGCTTCGTAGCGCTCGCGGAGTTCTGCTACGCCGATGTGCCGCAGCTCGGCCATCAGGGCGGCGACATCGATGGAGTTCTGTGGTCGTGTCACGCCCGGCCTCCTTCGTCAACGCCCATCAGGGCCGAAGGCCGGACATCAATCAAGTCGCCTAGAGGCAACCCATGCTCGCCATTCAGGCAAGTCTCAGGAAGGTCATCATCAACGAACCGCGGCCCGTCACGGAGCCGCGCGCACGCCTCGGCCAGCAACCCGGCAAGTTCGGCCAGTTCGGAAAGGGACGACTCGGCGCGAAGGCCACGAACGGGGATCAAATCCGACATCTCTGTCTCCAGACACATACTTGCCCTGCATGCGGTTACCTCCTCTGCCGAAGCGTCCTCGGCCGTATCAGCTCCCTGCACCACACGGCGTAAGGAGCGGCCTTGCTTCACATCTAGATGCACCGTCCGTGCGGTGGTCGGTCGGGGTATGTTCGAGATTCGTTAAAGATTATTGGATTTCAGCCGCGGCCAACCGTGGCACGCCCGTCGTTCTCGACGTGCCTATTCTCACCGCAGCGAACCGATACAATGACCCGATCATGTCGACACCCGTGGAGCGCTCCGTACCCGAGAACGATAATCGCGCCGCGATGAGCGAGCTCTCCGAGCGGGTTAAGGAACTGGAATGCCTGTATCGCGTCGCATCGATCTTCGCCGATCGACGAGGGCCGGTCTCCGAGTGTCTCCGGGGGGTCGTCTCCGTTCTCCGCGCCGCGTGCCGGTTCCCGGAACGAGCAGTCGCAGAACTGACGCTCGACTCCATCACCCACACTTGTCCGAGCGACTCACCCGGTGCGGTCGGCCCCCGCGTCGATGCCCCGCTCCGCATCGCCGGCCTGGAGCGTGGACGGATTTCGCTCTCCTACCGCGACATGCGCGCGATCAGGAACACCGCACTCGAGGAGTCCTGCGAACTCTTCATCGTCGAAGAACGCGCTATGTTGAACGCCGTGGCGGACCAGGTCGGCGTATTCATAGCCGGGGTCGAGTCGGAGCATCGCCGTCGCGAAATGGAGGCAACACTCTGGCATGCCGATCGGCTGGCGACGATCGGCCAACTCGCCGCCGGAGTGGCCCATGAGATCAATGAGCCCGTCGGCAATATGCTGGGCTTTGCACAACTGGCTCTCAAGACGCCCGATTTGCCACGACAGGTGCAAACCGACCTCGGACATATCGTTGATGCCGCCCTCCGCGGCCGGGAGATCATCCGCAAGCTTCTGCTTTACGCCCGCCAAACGCCCGCGTCCAAACGCCCCATCGCGATCAACGATGTCGTCGAGGAGGCCATGTTCCTGTTGGAGGCCGGGTGCGAACGCTCAGGAATCCGGTACATTCGCGAATACGCACATGCGTTGCCCGAGATCACAGCCGACCCCCTGCAGATCCGGCAGGTGATTACAAACCTCGTCATCAACGCAACCCAGGCGATCGAAAACTCTGGAATGATCATCGTGCGAACCGAGTCGACACGCCCCGACACCGTCGAGCTGAGTGTCTCAGACACCGGCGCGGGGATGACGCCAAATGTCAAACAACGCGCCTTTGATCCGTTTTTCACGACGAAGGACATCGGGCAGGGGACCGGACTCGGCCTTTCCATCGTCCAAGGAATCGTCGCCGAACACGGCGGTACCGTCGAGGTCGAGTCCGAACCCGAACGCGGCAGCGTCTTCCGCGTCCGACTCCCGGTCAACGGGTCTATTCGTCAGCCATCCGGCAGCGGATCGGAATGAGTCAGAAGGCGAACATTCTCATCGTCGATGACTCGCCATCGACACGTGAAATCCTCGAGCGAAACCTGCGCGCAGAGGGCCACGATGTCATTTCGTGTGCCGATGTCTCCGGTGCCCTGAGCGTCCTTGATGACCGGTACATCGACCTCGTCGTGACCGACCTCCGGATGCCAGGCGCCGACGGCATGGAACTCGTGCGCCATGTGCGGGATCATCACAGGTGCACCGGAGTCATCATGGTCACCGGGTTCGCCACTGTCGGCGGCGCCGTCGACGCGATGCGACAGGGTGTCGACGACTACCTCCCGAAGCCGTTCTCAGACAAGGAACTTCGCGCAGCCGTCGGGTCCGCCCTCGCAAAGGTCAAACTGCGACGCGAGATCGAGTTGAGCGAACCCATCGAGGCCCCCGACGGTCTGATAGGCGACTCCGCACCCATGCGCCGCGTCTATCAACTCATCAGCCGCGCATCACGAGTCGATGTCCCCGTCCTTATTACCGGGGAGAGCGGCACCGGAAAGGAGCTCGTCGCTCGCGCGATCCATTATCGTGGCCCATCACCCTCGGAACCATTCCTCGCCGTCAACTGCGCGGCAATCCCAGAGTCGCTCATTGAGAGCGAGTTGTTCGGGCACGCGAAAGGCGCGTTCACCGGAGCGACCGCCGCACGTCAGGGATTCTTCGTCGCCGCCGATGGAGGGACACTCTTCCTCGATGAAGTGGCCGAACTCTCGCCCATCGCTCAGGCCAAACTGCTCCGTGTGCTGCAGGACGGGTCACTCCAGGCCGTTGGATCCGACGACACACGATCGGTCAAAGTCCGAATCGTCGCAGCCACCAACAAAGACATCGAACACTTGGCCGCGGATGGCCACTTCCGCGAAGACCTCTACTTCCGCCTCCATGTCCTGCCGATCCAACTACCACCCCTTCGCGATCGGGGCGACGATGTCGTCTTGCTCTTCAGACACTTTCTTGCGCTCTCCGCTCAGCACGCATCGACACCCACCCCCCGCGTCACTGATGCAGCCATCGACGCGATCCGAAAGTACGCCTGGCCGGGCAATGTGCGCGAACTTCAGAACGTAGTCCATCGGCTGGTCATTTTCGCTGACACGGGCGTCATCGACACCGTCGATCTGCCCGCTGTAATGCGATCTGTCGTCACTGCTTCCAGCGCCTCCACAACGCCCATCAATCTGAACCGAACACTACGGGAAGTCGAACGCGATCATATTCGCACCGTCCTTGAGAGCGTCGGAGGCAACAAGACGCAGGCCGCCGCAATCCTCGGCATCGACCGAAAATCGCTCCGCGCCAAACTCGGGCAATCCGATCAGCCGGCCCACCGGCGACCCGAACAGACCTAACCCCACGGCTCCGCGGCTGCCGACGAGCCACCCGGCGCTGCCGCCCGATCCCCCGAACTCGAACGTCGGGCGGTGTGGATCGCGCGGGGCGACTCGCCCCGCCGGGTCATTCTTCCCCACCCCGAACGATCCCGAATGCTCGTTTGGGGCACGCTGCGCGCGACTTGCGGCTGGCATGGCAATTGCAATCCTTGCCTGAGCACTCGTCTCAACACGGAGTATCACCGACATGACCACCGCGATGACAAGCACCACGAATAACCATCCGCCAGCGACCGCGACGCCCTCGCCCGCGCCGGACAATGCGCACGACACGAGACTGTTCCAGCGCGTTCGGGAGCAAATGGACCGTGCCGCAACCGCCATCGGACTCGCGCCCGAAGTGCAGAAGATCCTTAACTCACCTTCCTGTGAGGTCAGCGTCACATTCCCCGTAAATATGGATGACGGAACCGTTGAAAAGTTCACCGGATACCGAGTCCAGCACAACAATGTGCTCGGTCCGTTCAAGGGCGGCATCCGATATCACACTCATGTCAGCATAGACGAGGTCCGGGCCCTCGCGGCGTGGATGACGATCAAGTGCGCACTCGTCGACATCCCCTTCGGCGGCGCAAAGGGCGGCGTACAGGTCGATCCCGCGAAACTCAGCCGGCGCGAACTCGAACGAATGACACGCCGATTCGTCTACGCGCTCGGTTCGAACATCGGCCCCGGCTACGATGTGCCCGCGCCGGATGTCAACACCGATGCGCGCACAATGGCGTGGATCGTCGACACCTACGCCGCCACACTCCCCCCACAGGAACGCTTCCGCGCACCGGCCGTCGTCACCGGAAAGCCTGTCAGCGCCGGCGGCCTCGCCGGGCGCGAGAAAGCCACGGGACAGGGAATCGTCAACCTTATCGAACTCTGGGCAAACGACCACGCCTGCAAACTCCGCGACCTCTCCTACACCGTGCAGGGATACGGCAAGGTCGGCGGTTGGGCCGCTCGAATCCTCCAGGATCAGGGCGCACGCCTGCTCGCCGCCCAGGACATCACCGGCGCAATTCGCTCACGCGTGGACGGCGGGCTCGACGCCGATGCGCTAGCGCATCATGTCCAGGCAACCGGAGGCGTCGCCGGATTCCCAGGGTCCGAACCCATCACCTCCGATGAGTTCTTCCAAGAGGAGGCCGATGTCTTTATCCCCGCCGCGATGGAGAATCAGGTCAACGCCCACACCGCGCAATTGCTCAATGTCTGTCTCGTCGCCGAAGGGGCCAATGGCCCGACAACACCCGCCGGCGACGCCGCGCTCGCCGAACGGGGCATCGATGTCCTGCCCGATGTGCTCTGCAACGCCGGCGGCGTCATCGTCAGCTACTTCGAATGGCTCCAGAGCCGAGGCCTGGCAACCTGGGACGCCGCGACCGTAGACAACAAACTCCAGGAAATTCTCAAGCAGGCCTATACCCGGGTCCGCGCTCTTTCCCACGAGAAAACGCTCGACTGGCGCACCGCGTGCTACGCCGTGGCTCTGCGACGCATCGAGCAGGTTTACGCCGAACGAGGAATCTTCCCATGAACTACGCCGAGTCCCAGGCTACCGATCGTCAACGCAACGCGTTCGACGCCGCCACCCGCACCATTCATATCACACGACAGGATATGGATCGTCTCCGCTTCCTGATCAAGTCGATCCAATCATCCAAAGCCCGCGATGATCGCGACCGGCCCTACCTGTGGACCCTGGAATCGGAACTCGATCGCGCCGTCGTCGTCAACGCCGAGGAAGTGCCCCCCGATGTTGTCACGATGAACTCACGCGTCCGTCTCCAGGACGGCCCCATGGCGTGGATCGTCACGCTGGTCTTCCCCGAAGACGCCGACCCGGAGCACGACCGGATTTCCGTGCTCGCACCGCTCGGCGCCGCACTCCTGGGATGCCACGCCGGCACCACCACCAGTTTCCGCGTACCAGGCGGATCGCTCCGATCATGCGAAGTCATGAGCGTCCTCTATCAGCCGGAGGCCGCCGGTGACATGGACCTCTAACCATCAACATCACGCCATGCTCGGATCACATGCAACGATGCCCGACTTCCAATCACTCAACGAGCGTGCCAAGGAACTGCGCTGTCTCTACGCGATCGAGTCCGTTGTTTCCGAGCGCACGCAATCACCCGTCCGAGCATTCGAGCGCATCCTCAGCGAAATCCCCGCCGGCTGGCAAGACGCCGGCGCCACGGGCGCCTGCATCGAGTACCTCGGGCGATCATTCAGCGCGAAGAACTTTAACCCCAATGCCCACACCATCTCCACGTCGATTCGCCTCTGGAACAATGAGGTGGGACATCTCACCGTCAGCAGAATGGGAGGTTTCCCCGACTCTGCCCAACCGTTTCTGAGGGAAGAAGAGCAACTGCTCCGGCGAATCGCCGCGCGCCTCGGTGAGTTTCTCGAATGGAAGCACGCGGAGATGCTCGGCCAACTGCCATCCCCAGGGACGACCCATTGGGCCTGGCGTCAGCGACTCGCGGAAGCCCTAGCCGACGCGACCGATACGGAACGCTTCGGAGTCAACAAGATCTATATCGGTGGCAGCACCGCACGCGGGGACGCGGGACCCGCCAGCGACATCGACCTCTACATCCTCTGTGACGGAACGGAGGCCCAGCAGAATCAACTCGCCATCTGGCTCGATGGATGGAGCCGCTGCCTCACCGAAATCGCGCTCCAGCAAACCGGTCAACACTTTCCCTGCGGGATCCTGAATGTCCAATGGCTCGTCAATGAGCCGAGCGTCTGGCACCGACCCGAACTCCAGGAACTCAAGCTCCGCGCGCACGCCCCCCATCGTTCGACATCCTCCCTTCAACACACTGACGCGGAACTCGGGCCGACGGAAAATCAGGGACCGTGCATATGACGACGACGGAAGTGTTGCCGACACGATTCATCAGCGCCTTCCGCCCGGTTTCCGAGCGCGAACGGCGCGCACCCGTGACCCCCGAGTCCGTCAAACGCCTCATCGCTGCCGGCTGGAAGTGCAAACTGCCCGCTGATATCGGTGTGGCGTCCGGTTGGACCGACGACGAGTTCCGCGCCGCGGGCGCGCGCATCGAGCCCGATCCCGACCCGGCCAACGCGGATGTCATGCTGTGCGTGGAACCCCCGCCCGTCGAGTCGATACAGAGTCTCAAACCCGGTTGCCTGCTCATCGGATTGCTTCGACCGTTCGATGCAAACCTGACATTCGAGGCCGCGCGCGAAGCCAGGGTCGCCGCCATCGCGATGGAGCTCATTCCGCGGTCAACCCTCGCGCAATCCATGGACGCCCTGAGTTCGCAGGCCAGCCTCGCCGGGTATTCCGCCGTCATCCGCGCCGCGTCCCGGCTCTCGCGCATCCTCCCCATGATGTCAACACCCGCAGGTACCATCCCGCCCGCGCGCGTCCTCGTCATCGGCACGGGTGTCGCGGGCCTCCAGGCGATCGCGACCGCTGTGCGACTAGGCGCGCGCGTCACCGCGTACGATGTGCGACCCGCCGCCAAGGAGCAGGTCGAGTCGCTCGGCGCGAAATTCGCCCGAGTCGATGTCGACCCCGTCCAGGAGTCCAGCAACGGATACGCCGCCGCTATGTCCGAGAGTGCGCTCGCCCGCCAGCGGGCCGCCCTCGCCAGACTCTGCCACAACTCCGATATCGTCATCGCCGCCGCGCAGGTATTCGGAAAGCCCGCGCCATTGATCATCGATTCCTCAATGATCGCCGGCATGCAAGCAGGCGCGGTTATCGTCGATCTCGCCATCGCAACCGGGGGCAATGTCGAGAACGCTCGAGACGGGATGGACGAGATCATCGATGGCGTGATCGTCCTGGCCGACTCTGACCTCCCGTCGACCGTCGCCCGCGACGCCAGCAATATGCTCGCCTCGAACTTCGCATCCCTTCTCGATCACATCACGGACCAAAGCGGCGCCCTCAAACCTCCCGGCCACAATGAAATCCTCAACGCGGTCCTCGTCACGCACGACGGCCGGACCCGTCACACCCTTCAGACACCGATTCAGGCAAGGGAGAACGCAGCGACATGATGGTCCTACTGCTCCTCATCCTGCTCCTCGCGGCATTTCTCGGGATCGAACTGATCCATCGAATCCCGTCGCAGCTCCACACACCCCTCATGTCCGGGACCAACGCGATCTCCGGAATCACCATCGTTGGCGCGATCGCGTGCATGGCGATCGAGGCGCCCGCCGCCGGAGTGCTCGCGCCGGTCGCCATCTTCGCCGCCGCGATCAATGTTGTGGGCGGTTATGTCGTCACCCATCGGATGCTCCAGATGTTCAGATCATCGAAGGACCGGGCCAATCGGAGCGACGCATGACCCACGTAGTCAATGCGCCCGACATTCTGCTCATTATCGCTTGCGCCGCGTTCATCGTCGGGCTCAAACGCATGGCCCGGAAAGACTCGGCCCCTCGTGGCAACATAATCTCCGCCGCCGGGATGGTCGCCGCTGTCGCCGGCGTGCTCTGGCAGCACCACACCACCATGGCCCTCACGCTCGCGCTCATCGCCGCTGGATCCGTCGTGGGCGTCATGTTCGCGCTCCGAGTCCGGATGACCGCCATGCCGGAACTGATCGCGCTGTTCAATGGACTCGGCGGTCTGGCGTCGCTCTGTGTCGGGTTTGTCGCCCTCCTCCCCGAAGCCGCCCTCTCACCGATAACACGAGCGCTCTCGGCGACCTCTGTCATCGTCGGCGGCGTCACCTTCACGGGCAGCATCGTCGCGTACGCGAAACTCGCCGGAAAAATCAACACCTCCGCATCGGTGTTCCCCTTTCAACTGACGATCAGCGCCGCTGTCCTAGCCCTTGCGTTGGCCTCCGGCGCCTGGGCAGTGGTCAGCGACGCCGATCAGCAGATCGCATCGGTCGTCCTGGTCGTCGCCTCGCTCGTCCTCGGCGTGCTCGCAGTTGCACGCATTGGAGGCGGGAATATGCCCGTCGTCGTGTCGCTGCTCAACAGCCTGTCCGGCGTCGCCGCCGCCGTCGCGGGTACCGCGATCGCAAGCCCGGCCCTCATGATCGCGGGGACGCTCGTCGGCGCGAGCGGCCTCATGCTCACACGCGTCATGTGCAAGTCGATGAACCGCTCACTCTCAAAGGTTCTTTTCGCTGGCTTCGGGGCCGTCTCTGCGTCCGGAAGAGAGGGCGATACATCACGCACCATATCACCGATCAATGCTTCCGATGCATTCCTCCTTCTCGAAGCCGCCCGTTCCGTGATCGTTGTCCCGGGCTACGGGATGGCCGTCGCAAAGGCCCAGCACGCGGTCCACGAACTATCCGAACTCCTGCAAGCCAACGGCACCGATGTGCGATTCGTCATCCATCCCGTCGCGGGCCGGATGCCCGGGCATATGAATGTCTTGCTCGCCGAGGCTGGCGTGAACTACGACCTGCTCTCGGAACCCGCGGATGTCAACGACTCGATGGGGCTCGTCGATGTCGCCCTCGTTATCGGCGCCAATGACGTCGTCAATCCGGATGCGCGCAATGATCCCGCAAGCCCGCTCTACGGCATGCCGGTCGTCAATGTCGACCTCGCCAAAGCCGCCATCGTGCTCAAGCGCAGCATGGCGCCCGGATTCGCCGGCGTGGACAACGCGCTTTTCACATCGCCAAACACACGGATGCTATTCGGCGATGCGAAGGCCTCGATAGTCACCATCGTCGAACAGTTCGCGTCGTGACGCCGACCGGCTATTTTGGGTGCTCAAGTCACTCGCAGTCGACGGGAGACCGTAAGAGGCTCCGCACCTGACGCGCCCCGACAGGCGCATTAGACTCATCCATCCGCCTTGTGCATCCTGAGGCCATAGGTGTTCAATTCCATGGTTGTACGCAGTTGAACACGGGAACTGTTAACCCCCACCCCCCTCAACCCCAGAGCGCGAGAGTCTGAGAGTCCCGGCCCCTTCGCGGGTTCACAGCCACGCCAACGCGCGGCTCTCACCTCCCCCAGCCCCCGCTCACATCCCCCCAATCCCCGCCGCCAACGCCCGTTGCCGCACCCATCCGCGCATGAAAAAACGCCCCGGCTTAGCGCCAGAGCGTCGTGAACTCCCCGAGAGCAACCCTCTTCGGAACGTTGGGCAAGGCCGGAAGGGCCTTGGCGGGGTCTGGAGGGCCCTCTCGGCTGGTTGGGGCGGGTTGACGGCAGGGCCTTGCCCGGGACCGCTCACCCCTTCGGCCCCTTCCGATAGACGTCGTCAAGCGTCTGGCCGCGGGCGTTCCGCCACTCCACCCAGCCGTTGGCGCTGCCGCCTGTCACGATCGCGGCCGCCGCGCTCGGGGTGCTGAAGGCCATGTCCCGTTCGAAGCGGTAGCCGTCCTTCGCCGGGGCGAGGACCCCGGCTCCGATGAGCTCCTCCCGCTTCGGGCCGACCGTATCGTGGGACGAACTGGTCAGGTCTCGCCGCGCGATCGACCCCTTGAGCACCACGAACCCCTCTTCGTTGTAGACGCCTCGGGCATCGGCACCGCCGCGCTTGCAGAAGAAGGTGTGCTCGGCGTCGGGGGCGCGATTGGCAGGCGGCTCGAAGATGGGGAAGCCGAGCGTTCCGAGGAGGACCTCCGCGGTCTCGAACACCTCGGCGACATCCGATCGCATCCACTCGGGCACGTTCGGCTCGCCGCCGCTGTTCCCGTTGTCGAGCTGGTAGCGGCCCGCGTGCGTCGCCTTCTCGATCGCGAGCCACTCCAGCAGCTTTCCGTGTGCCTTCGTGAAGCTGCCGGTGCGCGAGACGATCGCG
>CALFMQ010000482.1 GCA_937879825.1 uncultured Phycisphaerales bacterium | reverse complement strand
GACAAGTCGCTCGACAAGTCCATCGACGCGTCGATCGACCGCGATGCGCAGCCCGACGCGCCGATCATCAAACTCTGCAACCGCATGATCATCGAAGCGGTCACCAACCGCGCGTCGGATATCCACATCGAGCCGATGGTCGACCGCGTACGCGTCCGGTACCGCATCGACGGCGTGTGCATCGAACGCGATAACCTGCCCAAGCGCATGCAGAACGCGGTGCTGACGCGCATCAAACTGATGGCCGGCATGAACATCGCGGAGAAGCGCGTCCCCCAGGACGGCCGCATCAAACTCCCGGTGGAAGATTCCACGATCGACTTCCGCGTGTCGGCCTGCCCGATCTACCACGGTGAATCGGTGGTGCTCCGTATTCTGCGCCCCGACTCGGTTCGCATCGGTCTGGAGAATCTTGGCTTCGAGGATGAAACCCTCGAAATCTTCCACCGCGTGATCCGTCGGCCCAACGGCATCTTCCTCGTTACGGGGCCCACCGGCTCGGGCAAGACCACGACGCTCTACACGGCGCTCGACCTGCTCAACAGGCCCGACAAGAAGATCATCACCGCGGAAGACCCGATCGAATACGCCTTCACGGGCATCAACCAGTGCCAGGTGCGTGACAGCATCGGTCTGACGTTCCAGAACATCCTCCGCGCGATGCTCCGCCAGGCGCCGAACATCATTCTGGTGGGCGAAATCCGCGACAAGGAGGTTGCGGAAGTCGCGATCCAGGCGGCGCTGACAGGCCACCTGGTGTTCAGTACGCTGCACACCAACGACGCGCCCAGCGCGATGACGCGATTGATCGACATGGGCGTGAAGCCGTTCCTTGTGGCGTCGTCGATTCAGGCGGTGCTCGCGCAGCGCCTCGTGCGCGTGCTGTGCAAGGAGTGCAAGGAGATCGACAACGACCCGGATCCGAAGTTCCTGTCGATCGTCGGGCTGACCCGGGACGAAGCGGCGGGGCGCGTCTTCAAGCCGGTCGGGTGCCCGAAGTGCAACGGGACCGGCTACCGCGGCCGGCGCGCGATCTTCGAGATGATGTCGATGAACCAGCAGCTGCGCGACCTGACCTTCAAGCAGGCGCCGGTCTCGGAACTCCGGCGCGCCGCGATCGCGAACGGGATGAAGACGCTCCTCGACGACGGGAAGCGGAAGATCCTGAAGGGGCTCACGACCCCTGACGAGATCGCGAAGTTCGCGCAGACCGCAGTGGATATGGACGAAGCGGTCGAGGTCTGACGACCACGCCCCCTTCGCGTTCGGATGAAGTGCATTCACGCTCGGATCCCGAATCCGGATCCGACGATTCTGAGAGACGAGGACGACGATGGCGACCGTTCAGATTGACCGATTGCTCGAC
>CALFMQ010000481.1 GCA_937879825.1 uncultured Phycisphaerales bacterium | reverse complement strand
AAGGGGCCGTCGTTGACGCGGAAGATCATCTTGAGGGTTGGCTCATCGATGCGGACGGGCGGGAGGGCGACGGCGTTGTTGGGATCGGCGAGGGTGTCGCCGATGTCGATGTCCTCGACGCCGATGACGGCGCAGAGATCGCCCGCGCGGACCTGCTTGGCTTCTTCGCGTCCGAGGCCGGAGAAGGACTCGAGTTTGACGACGCGCGCGTTGGAGCGGGAGCCGTCGCGTGCGAGAACGGCGATGGGCTGGCCCGACTTGATCGTGCCGGCGAAGACGCGCCCGATGCCGATGCGCCCGACGTACTCGGAGTAGTCGAGCGTTGTGACGAGCATCTGGAGTGGCGCGTTGGCGTCGCCGCCCGCGGGGGGGACATACTCGAGGATCGCTTCGAAGATGGGTCGGAGGTCGTCGCCCGGATTGGAGAGGTCGCGCGTCGCCCACCCGGAGCGGCCCGAGGCGTAGAGGGTGGGGAAGTCGAGGGCGATGTCATCGGCGCCGAGTTCGACGAGGAGATCGAACATCTCGCCGTGGACTTCGTCGGCGCGTTGGTCCTGGCGGTCGCACTTGTTGATGACGACGATGGGCTTGAGGCCGGCGGCGATGGCTTTGCTCAACACATACTTGGTCTGCGGGAGCGGTCCCTCGGCGGCGTCGACGAGGACGAGCACGCCGTCGGCGAGGCGCATGACGCGCTCGACTTCGCCTCCGAAGTCGGCGTGGCCCGGCGTATCGACGATGTTGATGCGGACCTGCTCGCCGGAGGGCGTGGTGTAGGTGACGGCGCAGTTCTTGGAAAGGATCGTGATGCCGCGTTCGCGCTCGAGCGGGTTGGAGTCCATGATCAGGTTGTGCTGGCCGCCGGCGAGCTTGTCGAGTTGCTCGGTGCGGAACATGCCCGACTGGTAGAGCAACTGGTCGACGAGTGTGGTTTTGCCGTGGTCGACATGCGCAATGATGGCGACATTCCTGATCTGCATGGGTCGATCGCTTCCGGTGGTATGGCGTCTGGGGCGACGCGGGGCGCCCGATCGACGCGGTGAAACTGCTGCGGGTGAGCGGTGATCTTACCCGCCCGGCGCGGGCGGTGCCGGGGGCGGCGGCACGAAGTCGATGGAGACCGAGCCGACGACCTTCTCGGGCGAGAGGCGTCGCTCGGAGAGGGTGACGCGGTCGATGCGGTGCATCACCGAGAGCGCGGTCGGCGATATGGGGAGGATGGCGGTGGACTCGAGGAGCGCCGCGAGATCCACGGGTCGGGCTTCGGCGAGGGCGGACCACTGGCCGGGCTCGGCGTTCGAGGTGAGCACTCTGGCGGTGCGTTCGATTGCGTCGGGGTTGATGCCGGCGGTCCACCACCCGGTCGGCGACCGGCCGTCGTTGGGGGTGAGGGACCACGCGAAGACGGCGGCGTCCTTGTCGCGGAAGAGGCCGGCGACGCCGGTTCCCCGCAAAGAGACGGTGCGCGTGGCCTCGGGCGCGAGCCCGCCGGGATCGATTCGGTCGGCCGCGTTGATGTTCTTGGGGAAGAGCGCTGCGAGTTGTGCCGCCATGAACTGATCGGCCTCGGGCGCGAGCGCATCGGTGTCGGGCGTCGCGACCGCGTAGGCGACGCCTAGGTCGTTGCCGGGGGCGCGGCGGATGGTGAAGGCGCTGCGGGGCGTGAGCAGATGGCGCTTCGAGAATGGTTGGAAGAGGGCCGCGATGCCCTTGATGGGCCCGAGCGTTCCGTCCGCGGCGGTGTCGAGGAAGCGTCCGGCGGAGGTCTGCCCGGACTCGACGACGGTGATGGCTGCGCCCTTGTTGAGGGCGTCGAACTGCTGGCGCGACCACACGCCGTCGGGCATTTTTCTGGCGAGCGCGGAGCGCGCGGCGTAGGTCGTGATGAGGGAGTCGCCCGCGACGCGAACCGCGCCGACCGCGAAGTCGGGCTCGTCGGGCGAGAGGCGGCGGTAGAGGAACGC
>CALFMQ010000480.1 GCA_937879825.1 uncultured Phycisphaerales bacterium | reverse complement strand
CCGCCCCCGCTCCGCGAACACGACATACAAATCCGGGTCCTCGAACCGCACATTCCGCAGCTCATACGCCCCCTGCGCCCCCGCCAGCCCGATCCAGTCCGCGTCCATCTCCAGCGACACACGCGCCGCGCCCGGCTCCCCGTTCTCATCCCATTCGGGCGTCACCATCCCGCCGATCCACGCGATCGGCACATCACCCCGCTCCCCGCGCCCCCACAACTCCGCCCCCGCGCGGAAGTGCCCCGGCAACTTCGCGCCGCGCAACGCTAACTCGAACTCCACCACATCCCCCTCAGCACGCGGCGTCACACCCGCAATCTCCCCACGCGCATCCACAACCGGAATCAGCACCGTCGCGCTGCGCGACACCCGCCGCCCGTCCGCCAACTCCGCCTCAATCCGCGCCTCGAAACGATGCACGCCCGGCGTATCGACCACCAACGCGCCCGACACCTCGCGCCGCTCGCCCACCGCCGGATCAAACCGCGTCGCAACATCCACCGCATCCCCCGTCCCGAACCGTGTCATCTCTCCGAGCAGCCGCCCCTCGATCGCCGCCGGCATCGCCTCACCCGGCAGGTGCACGCCATCCGTCGTGTCATAAAGACACGCGTAGAACTCGATCGGCTCACCCACCACCCCGCCCGACGACCACGCGTACATCGCCACCGGCTCATCGCTCGTCACCAGCAGATACCCGTCGACGCCCCCCGCCCCGCCGCGCGCGGCGCTCACCTCAAGCGTCCACTTCTCGCGGCTCGCGCCCTCGATCTCGTACATCGTCGCCGGATCCAACACCCCCTCGATCCCGTACTGCCCGTGATGCCGCTTCACCCGCGCATCCAACTCGGCTCCATCATCCAGCGCGATCACATCCGCGTCGGCAAACCGCACCCGCGCATCCCACGCCCCCGCCTCCGGCGACACGATCATCAACCGCGCCGTCGCCGGATCCCCCACGTAGAAACCCACCGACGCCCGCCACACGCCGTCGGCGCTGCGCTCCAGCTCGATCGGATACCGCGCGCACCGCGAACTCACCCCCGTCGTCGACGCGACCGGTCGCCGCACCACCCCGCTCAAAACATCGCTCGGCGGCGCCGCGATGCTCTTGGTCATCAATACCTGCGCGTGCGACCCCGCAGCAACCGAACCGACAACCAACGCGCACACCGCGAGCCAGCGCCCGATCATGCTTCACCGCCTTCCCTCAATCCACTCAGCAGGGCACGCCCCAGTTCGTCAGGATCACATTCAAATCATCGACATCAATCACACCATCGTCATTCGCGAGGTCCAGAGGCGAGCCGACCCCGACACTCGTCCCGAACACGCTCAGTATCGCGTTCAGGTCGTCCACATCCACCATCCCGTCGTTGTTCGCCACATCGCCCGGGCACGGGTCCGCCGGTCCCGGCGCCGCATCCGCAGCGAACTTCAGCGCGTTCGCCATGATGAGCCCGCCCTGCGTCGTCTGGTCCCAGTACCCAGCGTTCACGGCGTTCGACACCGGGTGGAAGCCAAGTTCCACAACGCCCGCGTTCGGTGCCAGCGCGATCAGCGTCTGGCCCGTCGTCCAGTTCGCGATCCGCGTCGAGCCCGCCGTCAACCCCGTCTGCGCCGGACGCCACGCGCCGAACGGTCCCGTACCGAGATCGGGCGCCTGATTAAAGAAAGTCGTCACGCCATTGAGAATCGGATGGCCCGGCACGAACACCGTCCCCAATCCCGCAGCCGTGCCCTGCACGAACCCGCCGTTCTGCGGGATCGCGATGTACCCAGGATCGCTGAGCCAACGACCCTGCAGATACCGCAGCGCATTCGTCGAGGTGTTCGCGAACACACACACCACCACGCCGCCGCCGGCATCCACATAGTCCGCCAGCACATCGCCCATCGTCACGGCGTTCGCCAGCGAGTCGTTCGTCCAGAAGATGATCGCATCAAAGCCGAGCAGGTCCCCCAACGGCGGCGTCCCAACACCATCACCGATCCCCGTCGCGTTGATGATCGTCACCGAGTCGAACATCCCCGTCGCCATCAACTTGTCGCGCACATCCGTGTACCGCGGCTCGGCCTGCGCATTGGCCGTGTTCGACGCCGACGCCACGATCGCCACATCGTATTGACCAAACGCCGCACCACCCGCACCAATCGCACCCGCCGCGGCGACACCCATCATCAACGCCCGAAATCTCATGGCTCGCTCCTTCCGATAGAGTCAGACCCCTCCAAGGTACCCGCCACATGCCGAACTTCCAGTGAAAAAACGCGCCCGGCCCGAACTCGACGAGCCCGAAGCGCAAGCGAGGGCCCCTATCGCTTCGGGAGTTTCACACGATTGCCGTGCTTGTCGAGAATGATCGCCTTCGTATCGAAGGGTGTTCCGAGCATACCGTAGAAGCCGCCAAAGAGATGATCCATCCACGAACCGACCCAGGTCTGCTCTTCGATCAGCACATACCCGTCGACATACGACTCAACCGTTCGATAAACCGGAGGCACGACCACTTCACCTTCTAGATTGACGAATCCGTACCTCTGCGTTCGCTTCGATTGCGGATCAGCCCAGACCCAGAACTCGCCCATGCCGTCGACGAAGTCGCTCGCCGTGTTGCCATCGAGCACAATCCGCCACGAGCCATCCGGATTGATGTATCCCGTCCGCTTCTCATACGGATCGTTCGCCCACGCGACGCCATCATAGAAGTGTCTCGCACAGGAGCTGAATCTCGCCGGGATCACGATATCCCCTGACCAATCCTTGTAGCCCCACAGGCTCATCGTTCTTCCGGAGTTCATTGTGACCGAGGGTTCCTCGAATCGTTCGAGTTCGTGTGAGGGCTGCGTCCACCATGACGGTGGCCCGACAAGATGCGCAGTCCACGCGTCCCATCGGCTCCGTACGATCGTGTTTCGGATGCAAAACACGCTCGCGTACACACAGAGCACAATCGCAAGGATCGCGATCCCACCCCATGTGATCCGCCATCGCCTGCGAGTTGGAATCGAGAACTTCATCGCGCGCAGCTCATCAATATGACTCAAATGTAGTCCATTCTTACTCAACTCTCATCATCAAAAAAACCCGCCTCGCGGCGGGTTCTCGTCATCCCAGAATCAGCATCGATCCCTCAGCGGCTGCGCCGGCGAAGACCGAAGCCCATCCCCACAACCGACAGCGCCAAAGCGCCCGGCGTCGGGACGATGTACACATTGTCGATATCCGCGAGCGTGCTCTCGATCGTGATCAGGCGAACCTCGATCCACCCGACCGTCTTCATCGTGTCGCTGAAGGTGCCAGCGCCCGCTTCCTGCAACCAGCCGTTGCCAAGCGCGGTCGCGTCGTCCCACGAAGGATCAAACGAAGAGCTGTACTCGTGCCACACGTTGTCGTTCGCCGGCGCGCCGTACGGGTGGTACCACCCGTTCATCGTCACCGTCGAGCGGAAACGCAGCCACACATCCGCAACCGGCGTGCTCGGCACACGGAGATCAAACCCCGCCTTGTTGATGCCCCCGGCGACATAGTCGCCAAGGAACTCGGGCGTCGCCATATTCTCGGTGCCGATGTCGAACGCCGGCCCGCCGAGGTCCCTGCGAATCTCGATGAACCCGCCGGGATTGCCGCCCGCGCCCAGATGAATCTGAGTCGTCGAGATCGTCGATCCCTGGAAGCTCTGCGCATCGCTGTCAAAGGTCGCCGTGATCGGCGAGGCCGCCATCGCGGACCCGGCGCAAACAAACACACTCGCGCCGATCGCGGCGCAACCCATCCGTCGATTCATTGCTGCAACTCCTCCGTCGAGTCCCAATCAGACAACGCTCATACGCGGATCATTGCCCGACTCAGGACAGCCCCACGAGTTGTGCGGCTCGTGGCCGGCGGTCTGTGCTACCGCCAACCCAAATGTATCACCAACGGTTGCGTCCGCGAACAAAAAACCCACACCTAGGTGTGGGTTTGTGAATCAGTCTCACAATCGCGTCAATCTGGGAAGACCTACCCCCGCGCCTTCTCGTAGCGCTTCGACACCTCATCCCAGTTCACAACGTTCCAGAACGCCCCGATGTAGTCCGGCCTCCGGTTCTGGTAGTTCAGGTAATAGGCGTGCTCCCACACGTCCAGACCCAGCACCGGCGTCCCGCCGCAACCCGCAGCGTCACCGATCGCGTCCTTCATCAGCGGGTTGTCCTGGTTCGCCGTCGAGCAAACCTCCAGCTTCCCGCCCTTGTGCACGCACAGCCACGCCCAGCCCGAGCCGAACCGCGTCGCGCCCGCCTTCGCGAACGCCTCCTTGAACTTGTCCATCGAGCCGAACGCCTTGTCGATCGCCTCGCCCAGCGCAGCGCTCGGCTTGCCGCCCTTGCCCGCCGGGGCCAGCACCTTCCAGAACAGCGAGTGGTTGTAGTGCCCGCCCGCGTTGTTACGCACAGCCGTCTTCTTGTCCGCCGGCATGTCATTCAGGCGGGTGCAGATCACCCCCGGACAGGTTTCGTCAGCGAACTTCGTCCCCTCCAAGGCCGCGTTCGCGTTGTTCACATACCCCGCGTGGTGCTTCCCATGGTGGATTTCCATCGTTTTCGCATCGATATGCGGGGCCAGCGCGTCTTTGGGATAGGGGAGGTCGGGAAGGGTGAAAGCCACGGCATGCTCCTTGCGAACCTGTCATCTCAGACAACAGGCCATGCGTTCGCATGTTGTTCGGTTGATTTACGGATGAACGAGGCGACCGGGGAATCCCAATCGCTTCCAGAATCGAAGTGTATCCCGGTGCGGACCCGCCGTGGACTCCGCTCCCCCGAGGGCCATTGACCGGTAGAAAACAAGACCGTTGTGGAAAACTGGGAAGGTTTTTAGAATAATTCCAATCTGAAAGAACTTCCCTCAGAGTCAGGCGTAAGACAGACAAGCACAGTTGGGCCGGTTCGGGGCGGGTGCCCGATAGGTGAATGAGCCGCGCCCCCGGATCGAGTGATCCGGCGGAACACCGACCGACTGACTTCCAGGGGATTGGGCCGAGGGCGAGGAGCGCCGAAGCCCGCAGAAGGGGTCCACGACCGACCCCGAAAGGACCGGACACGATGTCCACCATGAAGCACGACACCAACTCACCCCTCGACCGACTGAGCCGCCGCCGCGGCATCGTCGTCACCGAGAACGCGCACGAAGCCGTCGCCAAGCGCGGCGCGCGCAAGGTCTCCCGTTCGTTCACGCCCGAGCAGGAGCGCACCCTCGCGCGTCTGCTCGCCGAGCCGATGTCCTACATCGACTCCGACGAGTTCCGCAAAGACGACGCCGAGCGGACGCTCTACGACGAAGCGCCCGAGGTGCGCAAGCCCGACGCCTCGTGGTACCACCCCGTGATGGACGACTTCACCGGCTCGCGCTCGCGCCTGCCGCGCTCGTCCGATCAGGTGATTCTCACCGGCGCCGAGGAGCGCGTGCTGTTCCTGCAGCTCAACTACGCGCGTCACTGCATCTCCGAACTCCAGAAGAAGATCTGGGAGCGCCCGAGCAAGAAGCCCACGATCGCCGAGGCCCGCGAGCTGCTGCGCTGGCACGACAAGAGCGAGGAACTCCGCGAGCAGATCGCCGAGACCAACCTCGCGCTGGTGCTGGCGATGGCCAAGCGCA
>CALFMQ010000479.1 GCA_937879825.1 uncultured Phycisphaerales bacterium | reverse complement strand
GATCGATCCAGGACTCTTCTCCGTTCATCCGTACGAATGTGCTGGGGACGCAGGACATTCTGGATGCACTGCTTGATGCGAAGCGGTCGGGCGCCTCGAAGCGGATGCTGTATGTGAGCACGGACGAGGTGTACGGTTCGCTCCCGCTTGACCGTCCGGACCTGAAGTTCACGGAGCGCACGCCGATCGATCCGCGTAGCCCGTACGCGGCGTCGAAGGCGGGGGGCGACCTGTTGTGTTCGGCGTATGCGCACACGCACGGGCTGGACGTCGTGACGACGCGGTGCTCGAACAATCTCGGCCCGAGGCAGCTCACGGAGAAGGCGATTCCGCTGTTCGTGACGAATCTGCTGCAGGGCAAGCAGATTCCGCTGTACGGCGACGGGCTGAATGTCCGCGACTGGCTGCACGTGGACGATCACTGCTCGGCGGTGCTGGCGGTGATGGAGCGTGGGCGGGCGGGCGAGGTGTACAACATCGGGGGCGACAACGAGCGCTCGAATCTCGAACTGGTGCGGGCGATCCTGGGCATCATGGGGCACGACGAGTCGATGATCCGGTATGTCGAGGATCGGCTCGGGCATGACCGCCGGTACGCGATCGACGCGACCAAGATGCATGAGGAACTCGGGTGGAAGCCGACGCGGTCGGCGTGGCCCGATGCGCTGGAGAGCACGATCCGGTGGTATCGCGAGCACGAGGACTGGTGGCGTTCCAACGACCACTCGACGATCGGGAACTCTGCGCGATCGAAGAAGGGTTCGTGAGATGTCGGGCGATTCGCGGGTGAAGGTCACGAGCGTGAGCGAGGCGCTGCCCGAGGTGAGGGTGGTCGAGCCGCGCCGCTTCCGGGATGATCGCGGGTACTTCTCGGAGGTGTTCAACGAGCGAGATCTGCGAGCGGCGGGGATCGGGCTCCGGTTCATCCAGGAGAACCATGCGTTCTCTGAACCGGCGCACACACTCCGGGGGATTCACTATCAGATCGGCGAGCATCAGCAGGACAAACTGGTGCGCGTGGTGACGGGTTCGGCGCTGGATGTGGCGGTTGATCTTCGGCGCGGGTCGGCGACGTTCGGGCGCTGGGCCTCGTGCCTGCTCTCGGCGGAGAACGGCCGGCAGATGCTGGTGCCCAAGGGATTCGGGCACGGGATTCTCTCGCTCGAGCCGGGTACGCATATCAGTTACTTCGTGACGGCGCACTACTCGCCGGACCACGACCGCGGGATTCGGTTTGACGATCCGCGGCTGGCGATTGACTGGGGTGTTGATGCGGGCGTCGTGCTGCTCTCGCCGCGCGACGACCGGCTGCCGACGCTGGCGGACTCACCGGACCTTATGTGACTTCCGCCGGGGCTTCGGCTTCGGCGACGCTGGGTTCGGGGAGCGGGCCGCGCATGGCGACGGTCGTGACGGCGGAATAGAGCACCATTTTGGCGACGCGCACCGCGGTCATGATCCATGCGAGGGTGATGGCGGCGTCGATCTCATTGACGCGCGACACGATGGGCATGACCGCGAAGAACGCGGTGGTGATCACGATCTCGCCGGCGAGGCACGCGACGGGCCTGGTCTGCATCGCGAACGTCATGAGAACGGGCATGAAGAGGATGTCGAGCCATGTGCCGATCAGCAGGATTCGCAGGATGGGCACGGAGTCTGCGTAGGTCTGGCCGAACACGGCGACCATCGCCGGCGGGAGGGCCCAGATGACCAGCGGGGCGGCGAGGACGCCGATCGCGAGCCCGGCGAGGAGATTTGCGCCGATGAGCCGCGTGAGTTTGCCCTGTCGCGCCATGGGGATGAGGCGTGGCTGGAACACGATGCAGGCGTACCCGGCGAGCATGGTGGCGAGCATGGCGACCTGCGCTGCGGCGGCGTAGATGCCGGCGATGTGGGCGGAGGTGAGTGCGCTCAGGATGGGGATGTCGGCCTTGCCGGTGATGGTGCCGAGGACGATGACGCCGGCTGTGGCGGTGATGAACCTGAGGATGGCGCGGGCGTCGTGGCGGTCGGGCCATTTGGCGCGGAGGTAGGGTTGGCGGACACCGAGGAATACGACGAACATCGCGAGCGCGGAGGCGCCGAACACGCCGACGAGGGGCTCGGCGGTGTGTGCGCCGAGGAGGGCTGCGGCGGCGAGGAGGGCGAGGCGCACGGCCGCGATTCCGGTGTCGAAGAGCGAGTACACGATGAAGCGGGAGCGGATCTGGAGGTTGGCGGATGTGCCGCGCACAAGGAGGAGTGCGAATGTGGATGCGAGCGTGAGGTAGAGGAGTGTGGTGCGCGACTCGCCTTCGAAGAGGCGGCGGGCGATCCACGGCCCGGCGGCGGCGCAGGCTGCGAGGAAGACGGCGGCAATGATGAGTTTGAGTCGGAAGGTCGCGGCCTGGAACCGATCGACGCGGGCGGGCTCGTCGTGGTGGAGCGCACCGAAGCGCACGGCGGAATAATCGAGGGGTGAGCCGATGATGGCGTCGAGGATGAGGATGGTTGCGATCGCGGTTGAATAGAGGCCGAACTCGGTGGCTTCCTCGCCGCCGCCGACGCGCGCGGCGATGACGGCGCATGCGAAGAGCGCGCCCATCGAGAGCATCTTGCCGCCGGCCACGAGGACGAGATCGCGGAGTGTGCGGCGCGTCTCGGTGCGGTCGGGGCGATCTTCGGTCATCGGGTGATCCGCACGACGATCCACGGGAGGAGCGGGGAGCTGCGGAGGAACGAGGTCGCGGCCGGGGATCCCAGCGCGAAGAGCGCTTTGACCGGGACGCTCATGAGGCGGCCCAGAAGGGATGTCTTGGTCCGGCAGAAGCCCCAGTAGCCCTTGATGGACATTGCCTTGGCCGGGCCCTGGCATCCTGCCTCCTTGAAGAGGCGGGCGTAATCGCGGCGCGAGAGGAGGAAGGGTCGCCACGGGGGATTGATCGGCGGTTTGTACGAGCCGATGGGGCGGCCGTGGAAGAGGTCGACGGGGAACAGCCGGTTGGGGCTGCTGACGAAGATGGATCCGCCGCGTTTGACGACGCGGGTCATCTCGCTGGCGACGGCGAGGCGGTTCTGCCAGTAGCGGTCGGAGACTTTGAAGGAGTCGCCGACGACGCCGACATGCGGGAAGACGCAGCCGCAGAACGCGACATCGAAGGTTTCATCGTCGAATGGGAGGTGCATCCCGTTGGCCATGAGCAGCGCGTTCTTGTGGGTTCGTCTTGACCAGACGCGGGTGCGATTGCCGTTGTCGATGCCGACGGCGTCGAAGCCGGCATCGCGGAGCATGTCGATCTCCATGCCGGCGCCGCACCCGAGCGAGAGGACGCGGAGTTTCTGGCCGCTCGCTGTGCGCACTTCGGAGAATCGCGGGACCCAGTAGTTGTTGACGGTGTAGGTCGAGTTGTTTTCTTCGCCGCCGAGGAGTTCGTCCGAGCTGTCGTCCTCGAAGCGTTCACCGATGATGAGATTGGGGAAGCCGTCTTCGAGGTCGAAGGCGCGGGGGCAATCGGAGCGTTCGCAGGATGGGTCGCAGAGGATGCGGTTCGACTCGACATGAAGATCGCATCGGCACAGCGGGCACCCGACTCTGACCGGGAAGTCGATTGAGCGTTGGTTCGGTTGGGCTGGTCTGTGGTCGTTCATGCGTTGGTCTGTGTGACGGGCACGGGCTGTTGCGGGGGTCGGATGGCGTTCCACGAGCACTTTACCGCGGCGATGACGAGGAGGAGCGCGGCGCGCCCGGTGAGCGCGACGGCGCAGAAGATGCTGATCGGGCTCCAGGCGCGGAGGTTGTGGACTTCTTTGTACGCGCGGTAGGCACCGATGTGGAAGTCGATGATATGGAAGCGGAGTTTCTTGAAGGGGCGCGGGCCGGAGCCGAAACCCTCGTAGTGGATGATGACCGACTTCGGATCGAGCACAACGCGCCAGCCCTTCTGCTTGAGGCGGTGGCAGATGACCATTTCGTGCCAGTAGTAGTAATCTTCGGCGTACCCCCCCACCGCCCAGAAGTGCTCGGGTCGGACGATGTGCCCGGCGGCGGAGACCCAATCGACATCGAAGGGCTCGCCGCGCTCGACGCCGTCCTTGCAGAGGTAGTCGCGGACGGTGCCGAGGTTGGGGAAGACTTTCACGAGCCATCCGCGGCGTGAGAAGATCGACGCCATGATGTCGGGGAAGCGTCGTCCGGACCATTGATCGCGGCCGTCGGGGAAGACGAGGCGGCTGCCGACGGTCGCGGCGTCGGGGTTGTCGTCCATGTAGCGGACGAGTCGGGCGAGCGCATCGCCCTGGATGATGGTGTCGTCGTTGATGAAGATGAAGTAGCGGGCGTCGGCGCGCTTGGCGCCGATATTGGCGGCGATGCAGTACCCGAGGTTCTTGCCGTTGGCGATGGTCTCGACCCACGGGTATTCGGAGGCAAGGAGTTCGAGCGTTCCGTCGGTAGAGCCGTTGTCGCAGTAGATGACATGGTGGGAATAGCCGGCCCAGTCGGCGTCGCGGACGGACTCGACGCATTGGGCGACGAAACGGCGTGCGTTGACGCCCACGATGATCACGGCCGCATCGACGCGGCTGGGCTCACTCATCGGAACGGACCTCCGTCACGGGTGGCGAGGCGGCGCGGGAGCGGGACTCGAGATGTGCGACGCGCGTCATGACGATGATGAGTCCTGCGATGAGCCAGAAGCCCTTGAGCGGGAAGTAAAAGACATCGACCTGCAGCGCGTAGACGTAGACAGAAATGAGGAGGACAAGAGAGGCGGTCATCATCCAGTATTCGGGCGCTTCGTTGAGTTTACGGAATGCTGCCCGCCCGCGTTGGCAGCGGAGTGCGACCGACGCCATGAAAGCGAAGAGGAGCCACATGCCGAAGACTCCGACATCCATGGCGGACTGGATGTACATGTTGTGCATGTGGGAGCGTCCCTCGATGGGATGGGTGAGGTACTCGAGGCCGACTTTCTCGTTGGCCAGGCCGCACCCGAGGAGGAAGTGATCGGCGATGGCTCGGTAGCCGGCCCACCAGTATTCGATTCGGATGCGCATGGCTTCGGATTTGCCGACGGTGTAGTTGGAGAAGTCGAGGATTCGTTCGAAGATGTCGACGGGCACGAAGAGCGGGATCGCGGCGACGGCGGCGATGAGGCCGAGGATCATCCAGATGGTGACGCGGACGAGGCCGGTGATGACGCAGAGCCCGAGCGTTCCGGCGGCCATGAGGAGGGCGGCGCGGGTGTTGCTGAGCAGGACGCAGTACATCGTGGCGCCGAGCGCTGCCCACGAGGCGAGTTGCACCCATCGGGTTTTGCACACGCGGATCACCCAGAGGAAGAAGGGCACGGTCATGATGAGGTTGATGCCGAAGACGGCGGCGTGGGAGGTTGAGCCCATCGACCGGCGGATAGAGCCGCCGAGTGTTTCGAGTTCGGCGCGGTCCTCCCAGATTGTGGTCCAGCGGTATTGGGCGAGCTGGGCGCCGGCCTGCGGATCGACATCTCCCAGCGGGATGCCGCCCGAGCGTCCGCTGCCGAGGTGCCAGTCGTAGATCGAGTAGAGCGCGATGAGCGTGGAGGCCAGGAGCCACGACACGATGCACATGTAGACGTGGCGCTTGGTTTCTTCGGGTCGGTCGGTGAGCGCGAGGTTGGTGATGATGAGGAGAAAGAGGATGTTGCCGACGTATCCCGAGGCGATCTTGACGCCGGGGATGAGGTCGGAGGTGTGGAGCAGGGTGAGGATGCCGACGGCGACGAAAGCGGTCCAGAGCATGAGCGGCATGCTGATGAAGAACCCTTTGCGGCCGGTGAGGCGGTGCGTGACGAGGATCGCGAACATGAGGAAGCCGAGAGCGCGCGTGACCGAGAGCGAGAAGCTGCTTGTGTCGTCGCTGATGCGTCCGAAACGCTCGGCGGGCACGATGAAGGCCAGCGCGTAAAGACCCCAGTGGGGGTACTTGAGCAGGCAGAGCGTTCCGCCGACGCCCATCGCGGCGCCGAGCGCCACCAGGGGCGACATGCGCGCCGCGATGAGCACGAGCACGAGCCCGGCGACGAGGCCGACCGCGAGCGCGAGGGCCAGCGCGACGGGGCCGGAGGGGGCGGCGAGGGTCCGTCCGATGCGGCTCATGCGCGATGGGCCCGGGTCGGGATCATCGGCGCCTCATCCTGAAGACTCCGCCGCCTTCGGTGCCCGCGTACAGGGTGTTGTGATCGTTGATGTCGATGGTGAAGGCGGTGACAAATCGATGGAAGAGACCGTCGTTGAGCGGGGACCATGATGCGCCGGCGTTGTCGCTGACCCAGACGCCGTCGCCGTCGCTCGTCGCGTAGATCGTGTCGGGGTTCAGGGGATCGAGCGTGATGGTGAACATTCGCACGGCGTCGAGGTCGTTATTCAGGAATGACCAAGTGCGGCCGCCGTCGTCTGATCCTACGACGCCCTGGAAGCCGGTCGCGGCGACGATGCGATCCGGATCGGTGGGTGAGACGGCGATGGCGTAAGGGACGACAACGGAGAGGTCTTCGGAGACGCCGAAGTCCCAGGTTGCGCCCGAGTCGGTCGTTGCGTAGAGCCCGTGCAGGATGGTGCCGGCGTAGGCGCTGCCAGCGCCGGCGCCCGGCGCGAGACGCTGCGCCTGCGGCGTGGCGGGTGAGCCGGGGTCGATGGGCGCGGGGGACCATGTGGCGCCGGCGTCATCGGAGCGGAAGACTCCGATGTCTGTGGCGGCGAACAATCCGCTTGCGGAGCCGTCATCGATGGAGAGATCGAGGATGGTTGCGCCCGGGATGGGGGTGCGGGGCGACCATGTTGTGCCGTAGTCGATCGATCGGTAGACGCACGATTGCGTTGCGGCGAAGAGGACGCCGGGCGGGCCGTTGGTCGGTGCGATGACTCGGATGGCGTCGTTCTCGAGGATGCCGCCGGAGATGAGTTCCCATGCGTGGCCGCCGTCGAGGGATCGGTAGATCGGCGCGCCGGGATCGGCCTTGGGCCCCTGCTCGTTCTCGACGCTCACATAGAGGATGGGGATGCCGGGGGCGACATCGAGGACGACGATGGAGGTCGGGTAGTCCTGACCGAATCCGATCGACATCGGGGTCCAGGTGTCGCCCCGGTCGGTGCTCATGAGCATGCCGCCCCAGACGCCCGCGTACACATCGCCGGAGACGGTATCGATGGCGAGACTTGTGATTCGGAGGCCGTTGAAGGTGTCGCCGCCCACGCTCTTCCACGAGCGCCCCGAGTTCTCGCTGCGGAAGATGCCCCCCTCATCGAACCCGGCGTAGACGGTGCGGTCGTTGGGGTCGATCGCGATGGCGTTGACGCCTTTGTGCGGGAGGTTCTCCTCGGCGAAATTCCACGTCTGCCCGGCGTCGTCGGAGCGCATGAGACTCCCGAAGCCGCCCACGAACACGACGGATCGGTCGGTCGGATCGGATGCGACAGAGAACACATAGGGGTTCTCCTGGATGGTGAGCCCCCATGTCTGTCCGGCGTCGTCGGAGCGCATCGGGCCGAGGGATGTGCTGGCCCACAGACGCGAGGAGTTGGAGGGATCGATCGTGATGTGGAAGACGGCGAAGTCGCGGAGGCCGATGTTCTCCCAGTTCTCGCCGGCGTTGTCCGAACGGAACACGCCGCTGTCCACGGTTGCGGCGTAGACGATCTGATCGTCATCCGGCGCGACGGCGATGCCGAGGACGATGGGGGTCATGCCGTCGTTGGATGGCTCCCATGTTTCGCCGTGATTGTCGCTGGTGAAGACGCCCCGGAGTTCTGATCCGACGAACAGCACACCGGGCTTATCGACGCTCGGGAGGACTCCGCTGGATGGGACGAATGTGCCCTCGTCATCCAGGCGTGTCCAGGTCGCGCCGGCGTCGTCTGAGCGGTACACGCCCGCGACGCTCACGCCGTTGGACACGGCGCTGCCGGCGTCGATCAGTTGGGCGTAGAGGATGTTCGGGTCGTGGGGATCGACGCGGAGTCGCACGACGGGCGACTCGCCCGCGCCGGCAATGGTGTGCGGGGTCCAGGAGAGCCCTTCGTCGGTGGACTTGTAGATCTTGCCGCTCGACCCGGCGTAGATCGTGTCGGGGTCGGCACGATCAACCGCGATGGCGAAGACGCTCGCGTCGGTATCGATGCCGTTGGAGCGTTGCTCCCAATCGATCGCCGACGAGCCGGTGCGGTAGACGCCTCCGAATCTTGTGCCGACGAATGCGATCCAGGGTCTTGACTGATCGGCGGCGATGCAGAGCACATCGTGCTGGATGTCGGCCTCGCCGCGCCTGAAGAAGTTCTGGCCGGGGTTGTCGCTCGCGTAGAGCGCGCCGCTGGCACCGACGCAGTAGATGAGGTTGAAGGGCGCGATGTCGATCTGTTGGATGGGGTCGTCTGAGGGCGCGGACCAGATCTGGAAGAACTGCTGCCCGTTGTCCTGCGAGCGGAAGATGCGTCCGTCGGCGGTGCCGTAGTAGACCCATCCGACGAAGTCCTGGTCGGCGCGGATCGTGTTGATTGTGGCGGGGTTCTGGCTCTGGAATCGGCCCGTCCAGTTGGCGCCCTCGTCGCGGCTCACGAAGACTCCGGCGTTGGTTCCGGCGTAGAGGGTCGGGCGGGCGGCGGGCCCCTGGTCGAGCGTGGCGATGCGCGGCGGGACGAGGCCGTCGGAGCGTGGGTCCCAGTCCATGCCGAAGTTGGTTGTGCGGAGGATGCCGAGGTTTTCGGTGCCCGCGTAGAGCGTTCCGGGGTTGGACGGATCGGGTGTGAGTTCGAAAACCGCGCCGATGGTGTTGGCCTGCGACTCCCAGTCGAGCGCATCGTTGGAGATGTAGAGTTCGGAGGTGGCGCGGATGTCGTTGCCGGTTCCGGCGTAGATGCCGGTGATGCCCTTGGCGCTCATGGTCGCGAGGGCGCCGCAGAAGAGATTCTGCATGCCGCGGTCGGCGGGGAAGAATGTCTTGCCGGCGTCTCCCGTGACGCTGAACATGTCGAAGGTGGTGGCGACATGGATGAGTGATCCGGTTGTGTCGGCGGCGACGAATCGCGCGCCGCCGCCTCGGAACCAGCGCGACCATCGGGACGGTTCGGCGGTGGCGCCCCGGCGGGTTGAGAGGCGTCCCTTCTTCGGGCTCGCCTCGGTGCCGGCGTTGAGCGGTTCTTTGCGGGAGTCGCCGGAGACGTCCGGCCAGACAAAGACGCCGAGTGCGTTCGATGCGAAGACGCGATTGTCTCCCGCGACGGTGTTGACGCCGACGGCGCCGCCACCGGGGAGCCCTTCGCTGATGTCGAGCCATTTCGATTTGCCCCGGAGCAGCGCGAAGACGCCGTCGGTCGCGGAGGCGAGCAGGCGATCGGGGTTGTTCATATCGAAGGAGATGGATGTCATGGTGCGGTCGCCGATCCCGATCGAGAACTGCGACCATGATTGCCCGGCGTCCTGGCTTCGGTAGATGCCCGCGCCTTGGGTGGCTGCGTAGACAACGCCCGCATCCACGGGATCGAACACCATCGCGGCGACGGGGAATGGATCGGGCGCATTGGTGACCGGGGTCCATGTGGTGCCGGCGTCGGTTGAGCGGAACAGCCCCTCGAACCCGCCGGCGAGGACGGTCTGGGCGTTATTGGGATCGATCGCGAGTGAGCGCACGGCGTCGATCGTCAGCCCTTGGTTGATCTGCTGCCATGTTGCGCCGTTGTCCGTGCTCCGGTAGATGCCGTGGCCCTCGGTGCCGGCGTAGATGCGCTGCGGCGCGGAGGGCGCGAAGCGGACATCGAAGACGCCGTCGTCGGAGAATGGCGTGTTGAGGTGGCTCCATGTGAGGCCGCCGTCGGTGCTCAGGTAGAGGCCGCCGAAGTGCGTTCCTGCGAGGAGGCGCCCGTTGTTTGAGGGATCACGGGCGAGCGAGAAGATGGTTGCAGCACGGGGGCCGATGGGCTCCCACTGTCCAGGCGGGACGGGGGTGGCGGCGGAGGTCGATGGTGCGGGCGCCACGATCGGGGCGAGCATTGCCAGCGCGACGATCGCGGCGCGGATCGCACCGCGGACCGCGCCGCGGACCGCGCCCGGTCGCGTTGTTCGATACCCCATCCGGCGGCACACGATCCCACCCTCCTTCGCGCGATACGGCCAACGATTACCTACGAACGGCGAACGAACCGAGATACGGGACACCGGCGGTCTGCAGGTCTCGCGGTGAACGAATCGTATCATCGAGCCATTCAAGAACCAGCGCCAATCCGCCTCCGAGCATCAGGCCGCCGAGCACGGAGATCCCGAGTATCAGGATTTTTTTCGGGAATACCGGCTCCGGCGCGGTTGTCGGCGGGCTGAGTTGCCGGACGTTGGCGACGCGCATCTTGTCGAACTGTTCCGATATCTGGGCCTGCGTCAATCGCTTGGCGTTCTCCAGATAGCGCTGCTCGGCGACGGAGAGATCGAGTTCGGCCAGGCGGAGGCGGTCGCCACCCTGATCGACTTTGTCGAGCATCCCGTGGAGCCCGAGGATCTGGGCGCGCTTCTTCTCGATCGACGTTGCGAAGCCGGAGATCGTGACATCGAGGTCGAGGAGACTCTGTTCGAGACTCAGGCGCGACGGGTGCGGGACGGTGACGACATCGCCCTCGCGCCTCGGGCTCTCGGTGTTGAGCAGATCGCTGAGTTCGCGGATCGATGTCTCGATCGTGTCGAGCAGCGGGAAGCCGGTCTTGTAGCGTCCGGTGAGGTTGATCTGATCGAGGCGCTTCTCCATGATCGCCTGCTTGATGGAGAGGACCGACGGGTTCGGCTCGCTGGTGCGCGCGGTGACGAGGTCTTTCGGCACGGACTGGAGCGCGGCGAGGGTGGTCTGGCGCTCGCGCGTTCGTGCCGCGAGTTGGCTGGACTGCTCGTCGACCTGGGACTCCAGTGCGCTGATTCGCGCCAAGAGGTCGATGCGCTGTGTGTCGGCGGCGCTGATCCCCCACTCGTTTCGGATGTCGATGGTGTTGGCCTGCGCTTCTTCCATCAGGCGGCGGTAGTCCTGCATCTGCGTGTTGAACACTTCGAGGATGCTGGTGGATTGGCGCAGTTCGATGTGATGGACGAAGTATCGCGCGAGGATCTGCTCGAGCGTTTCCTGCGAGAGCGACTGGGAGGGGAGGCGGAGGGACACGCGGATGACATTGGAGGAGCCCTCGCGCTCGACGGTGAGGGCGCCCTGAACGAGTTTGACGACCTTCTCGCGGTCGGTGAGGCGCTTCTTGAGGTCCAGCGCGATCAGCGCGTTCTGGACTTCCTTCTTGGCGGCGCGCGAGGTCCATTTGACGGCGTGCTTGACCTTCTGGATGAAGGTCTTCGGTTCGGGGAGGGGGAAGGAGAACTTATCGATTCCTACGAGGTCCACTGCTTCGCCGACGACCATCGGTGACTTGAGCAGTTCGACATAGGAGTTGACTTCCTCTTCCTGGACACCGCTCGTGAAGACATCGCCCTTCTCGACGGTGAGGGGGACTTCGGTGTTCTCGCGCCCGAGGATCACGAGCAGGCGTGCCTCGGACTGGTATTGCTCTGTGAGGTAGTAGAGCGCCGCGAATGCGGAGAGTACGACGCCGACGGTGACGGCGGCGATGATGAGTTTGCGCCTGCGGAGGACGGAGACGATGTCCTGGAGGATGGTGAAGTCCAGGCCGAAACGATCGTCCGAGGCGGAGTTGCCGGGTTGTTCGCCGGGGATATTCATGGGAGTGATGCGAAGTTGGTGAACTGGTACTGGAGGTTGAAACTCGACTGGATGGGGAGAAGGTCGCGGATGTACTCGCGGACGAACTGGTTGGCGCGGGCGATCCCGGTCTTGGGGACGAAGACGATGTCGCGCGAGTGGAGGGTCAGGTCGTTCATGGATGCCAGTTTCTCGATGCCCTGATCGAGGTCGAGCATCATGATGAGCGGCTCCTGCGTGCCCTGATCGCGGACGACGACGATCTTCTTGAAGTCGCCGGCGTCGGTTGCGCCGCCGGCGGCCATGACGCATTGCAGGACGGTCATGCGGGGCGTGATTCCGACGACGCCGGGCCTGCGGACCTCGCCGCCGACATAGGCGACGCGCGAGCCGAAGGTCAGGACGTTGACGGTGACATCGGGGAGTCGGACGAATGGTTCGTACTGCTCGCGGAGTGTGGCGCTGAGTTCTGGGATGGAGCGGCCGGCGGCCTGGACTTCTCCGATGAGGGAGAGCGCGACCGAACCGTCGGGGCGGATGATGACCTGCGCGTCGAGTTCTTCGTTGTAGAAGAACCGGATGGCGAGTTCGTCGCCCGGTTCAAGGATGTAGGCGGGGTCGGCGGCGTCGGCGCGGGCGGCTTCGACCGCGTTGGCGCGGGCGGCGTCGATATCGGCCTGCTTGGCGCCGGAGGTGCACCCGGCGAGCCATGCGCCGGCGGTGAGGGCCGCGGCGGCGGCCACGCGGGCGACCAGGGACGGGATTCGTTGCGGGCGTGTGCTCATCGCGCGGCGAGCTCCTCGTACGTGCGCATCAGGCCATCGGCGGCGACTTCGAGCGAGTACTCCTCCTCGATGAATCTGCGGGCGCCCTCGCCGAGGCGCTTGCGGGTCGTCTCATCGTCGATCAGCGCCACGGCGGTCTCGGCAAGGTTGCTCTCATCGTTTGGAGGGATGAGGCGGCCGGAGCGGTCGTCGGTGATCATGTCGGGCACGCCGCCGACGCGCGTGGCGAGGATGGGGAGCCCGGCGCGCATGCCCTCGCAGATCGAGAGGGGGACGCCCTCGGCGTGCGACGGGTGGATCATCATGTCGCAGCATTGCAGGATGGACGGGAGGTCTTCGGCGAATCCCATGAACTGCACGCGGTTGTCGAGGCCCAGACTCGCGGCGATGGCGCGGAGTTCGGCATCGAGCGGGCCGATCCCGAGGATGCGGAGCTGCGTTTGCGGACGCTGCTCATGGATGCGCTTGAATGCGCGGAGCAGGAGGTCCTGCGCCTTTTCGGGGTACAGGCGGGCGACATTAACGAGGACGAAGTCGTCGTCGTGCATTCCCATCTCGGCGCGGCGGGACCGGCGGGTCTGGGGGTCCATGCGCTCGCTCAGGGGCCTGATGCCGGAGATGAGGACTTTCTGCTTGGATGCGGGCACGCCCCGGCGGATGGTCTCGTTCATGGTCTGGGGGCACTGCGAGGTCACCAGATCGAAGCGGCGGATCAGGCGGGCCGAAATCCACTGCTGGATGTTGCGCTTCCAGCCGAAGTCCGCCCAGACATAGAGCGTGTTCATCACTTTGGCGCCGGTTCTTCGCGCGGCGATGTAGGCGACGACTTCGGCGTAGACATTGTGCGCGTGAACGATGTCGGCGTTGAGTTCGCGCAGGATCGGTGCGAGGGCGCGGGCCGACTTGAAGATCGGCTTGCGGCGGGACCACGGGATTTTGCGGACCTTGATTCCGCGTTTGGCCGCCTCTTTCACGAATGCGTCCTCGCTGGCGCTGGGATTCGCGAAGACGACGAGGTGGAGATCGACGCGGGCCGGGTCCACGGAGCCGAACCAGTTGATGAGGATGGTCTCGATGCCGCCGTAGGCGACGGTGTGGAGGAGGTGCACGACGACGGGTCGCTTGGAGCGGGTCGCGGCTTGCTCGTGCTCGATGGCGGCGCGTTCGAACATGGTGATGGGCGTGGCGGTCACTTGCGCCGCCCCCCTGCCTTTCGTTTGGCGGGTTGCGCCAGAACGGTGCCGTGGATCTTGGCCTTGAGGCCGCGGAGCATGCGGCAGGCGTCGTTGACTTCACACATGCCCTCACGTTCGGCGCGGACGACGAGGATGGCGCCGTCGGCGCGCGAGCCGAGCAGGATGGGCTCTGGGTATTCGAGTACGGCGGGCGCGGTGAGGATCACGTACCGGTAGGAGGCGCGGAACTCATTCACGAGCGCTTCGCATCGTTCAGAAAGCAGGCGCACGAGCAGGTCGCCCTTGGCGCTGCCGGCGGTGAGGATTTTGAGTTCGGGCAGGCCGCTGGGGCGGATGGCCTGTTCGGATGAGGCCGATCCGTCGATGAGTTCGACGAGACCGGGCGTCGCGGGCAGGCCGAAGCGATCGTGGAGTGTTGGTTCTCTCAGATCGGCGTCGATGAGTAGCAGCGGGCCCTCGCCCATCAGCGCGAGGGCCAGCGCGGTCTGCGCGGCGATGGATGCGGACTCGGGCCCGGAGGTGGCGCTGGCGAACATGATGACGCGATCGGTGTCGGCCATGGTGCGGGGGAAACTCGCGGCCAAGCGGACAGCGTCTTCTGAGAGTTGGAAGCCCTGGAGCCCGCGGTCTTCCAGCACGCCGACGAGTTGCGCGGGGGCGAGCAGGCCCATCTCGATGAGCAATGCGCCGAGGGGCACGTGGGCGGCGCCGTTCTTCTCGCGCGATTGCTGGTGCTCGAGCGCGGAAGCGACCGAGTCTTGCGAGGCAAGACCGAGACGCACCACCGCTTCACCTATTCGTTCCTTCGATGCCATCTCTTTGGTTCACTGCCTCGTGTGCGCGATGTGCCTTTACTTGACGAATTCCCAGTCCGCGAACCAGATTGTGCGTTCGCCCGAGGCGCCCTGGGCGGCGCCGCCGTCGGCGAGCACGATCTCGACGATCTTGCCGGCCTGCAGCTCGCCGTCCTTGCGGGTGCTCTGATCGACGCTCATGGAGTCGAGGTCGATGGTGACGGTCTGCCAGTTGTCGGTCGGCTGGATGGCCTGGAAGAATGACTCGCCGTTGCCTTCCTTGAGTTGCACGACGATGCCGCCGCCGCTGGTTGCTTTGACGCGGAAGCGCATCTTGGTGGCCTCGGCGGCGGATCCGCGATCGATTCTGCGCGAGGCCCACTTCCAGTCGTTGCTGCCGTAGCGATAGCGGAACTCCCAGCGCATCGCCTGGCCTGCGGAGGCGTCATCGACGAGGCGGACGGTGTTGTTTGTGTCGGTCTGGAAGAGGTCGGAGTTGGCGGAGAACCCGACGCGCGCCACGGTAGTGAGCGCCGCCTCGGCGACGCTCTCGGAGCCGGCGGGCTGGAGGATTTCATCGGCGGTGTACTGACCGGCGAGCACCTCGTTCCAAGTGTTCCACGCGGGCTTGGGGTTGAGGTCTTTATCGAAGAGGCCGTTCTCGCGCCAGAGCTTGGCCTGCGACCCGCCGTCGGGGAGTTGGGCGAGGAGGCGCGTGATATCGACGCCGAAGTACCAGACGACGAAGAGGTAATCGTCGCGGCGCGCGATGCGGGCCAGGTCCTTCATGAACTCCATCTGGTTCTGTTCGGAGCCCTTGAGACTGATCGAATACGCGGGGAGCGACTCGTCCTCCGAGTTGTATCCCGTCTCGCAGATCGCGATCGGCTTGTTGGTGTATTCCCGGAGCCAGTTCAGGGGGCCGCGCCATTCCTGCGGCGGCGCGGGGAGGGGTGCGCACCCGAACTTCTCGTGGAAGTTGCTCATGTAGGGATAGAAGCTGATGCCGACGAAATCGAGGCGGTCGATGAGGGAGCGGGAGCGCTCGGCGACATCGGGCTCGGTGAGCGATTACAGACCCCACGAGATTCCGACCATGAGATCGGGGTGGTCCTGCTTGATGTTCTCGGTGACATGGACGATGAGCCGCTCGAAGGCGGGCCACTTGCTGGGGTTGCGGTGCGCTAGCTCACCGGCTTCGACACCGATGTTGATGTAGGCGGGGTGGAAGTAATCGACGGCGGCGCGCACATAGTTCAGGTAGGCGGTCTTGACGGCGTTGGAGTCGAAGGCGGCGCCCTGGATTGATGACGGCACGGAGGAGCCCTCGACCGCGCCGGCGAGGTTCTTGCGGTCGAAGTCGAGCGGCGCGATCGCGAGGTAGAGGGGCATCCCGTCGGGCTGCTCGTTCTTGAATGATGCCCACTTCTGCATGACGCTCGCGGGCATGGGGCTGTTGGCGAGCGCCTCGCGCCAGGGGATCCCGTCGTCGCGCTGCACGGTGAAGACCTGGCTCTTGTCGGTGGCCAGTTCCATGGTCTTGTCGAGCGCGGCCTGCGTGAAGTCGTAGGGGAAGGTGGAGATGCCGAACAGCGGGTCTCCGGGGTGGCGTTCTACGGTCGTGGAGGGTCCCTGGAGGGGGAAGCGGTCGGAGTCGGGCTCGTTGGCCCAGACAAAGGTGTTGCTCCCGCACCCGGCAAGGAATAACAGTGCCGTCCCTCGAAGGGCCCATGCGCGTGTCCAAGATGTCATGTGGTCCGCCTCCTGG
This sequence comes from uncultured Phycisphaerales bacterium, assembly GCA_937879825.1. Taxonomy (GTDB): domain Bacteria; phylum Planctomycetota; class Phycisphaerae; order Phycisphaerales; family UBA1924; genus JACKHC01. The sequence goes on along the minus strand of CALFMQ010000479.1, from coordinate 2,376 downwards.
TGGTTGAGCTCAGAGTCGCTGGACATTCTCCCAAATGATCGCGAATGGTGCGAGCGAGACCTTCCCGAAAAGGAGTGTTTACGAACCATTGAAGGGATTGTTCGGCCTTTCGATTATCGGAAGCGATCCGCCACACCTCGGTGGGGCGTGCCATTTCCGGACCCGGTCGCACGGCGGCATTGGACCCGCAGAGCTCGACGATGAGCCGGGCGATCTCGAGGACCGACATCTCCTGTCCGCCGCCGATGGTGATCGCCTGGCCCGAGAGCGCATCGCCTCGTTCGAGGACGCGTACGGCCGCGTCGATCGCGTCGTCGATGAAGAGCGGATCACGGGTCTGGTCGCCGCCGGAGAGCGTGATGGTTTCGTCGCCGGCGCATGCGCGCTCGATGACATACCGGATCAGGTTCCGCGGTTGTCCGGGGCCGTAGATCAGCGTGGGCCGCAGCGAGACGGTCTTGAAGCCGTGGAGCGCGCTGTGGCACCGGCACATCATCCAGCCCGCGGCCTTGGTGACGGCGTACGAGCTGTTGGGTTCGATGTGGCGATCGAACGCGGAGGCGGGATCCGGCCACGGCGCGTTGCCGTAAACCTTGGCGGAGTCGCCGTAGACGAGCAGCCCGCCGCTGCCCGCGAATGCTTCGAGGACGTTGACGGTCGCCAGCAGATTCGTCTGGATGCACCGGCGGGTGTGGTCGAAGGACTCCTCGGCGTCGGGTTCGGACGCGTAGTGGAAGATGACTTCGGGCGCGAACTCTTCGATGCGCGCGCGCACCTCGTCGCGCTGCGTGAGGTCGCATTCGATGCGCTCGATGGCGAGTTCGGGGTGCAGCGCCTCGAGGCGGGTCCGCGAACGGGACATCGCGCCGACGATCGCGCCGCGCCCGGTGAGCGCGCGGGCGAGGTGAGAACCGAGGAAGCCGGCGGCGCCCGTGATCAGCACGCGCGTGCCTCGGACCGGGCGGACGCGTCGGGAGGGATCTGCCTCGCTGGGGCTGCTAGGCACGCCCGACCCGATCGTTCGAGAATGATGAGGGGTCGCGCCCTGTGATGTGGCTCAGTGTGCTGCGGATTCCTTCCTCGAATGACAGCTGCGGGCGCAGGGGCAGGAGGGAGCGGCACTTGGACAGATCGGACACGAACGACCCGGTCTCGACGGACTTGGCCTCCTTGGGCCAGGGGACGTGACGGACCTCGCCGCCGGCAAGACGCGCGACCGTTTCGGCGGCGCGGGCGATGGAGACGCCCTCCTCGCCGCCGAGGTTGAGCGTTTCGTTCTCGCATTCTTTCGTTACGGCGGCCCAGAGGTAGGCGTGCATCGCGTCGTCGACGAAGATGTAATCGCGTTCCTGATCGCCCTCGCCGTAGACCGTGATCGGTTCGCCCGAGAGCGCGAGCGACATGAAGAGGTTGAGGATGCCGAAGGCCTCGCGCGAGGCGTTGTTGTTGGGGCCGAAGGGGCTCGACAAGCGGACGATCACGGACCTGAGCGCCATGGACTGGCGGAACACACGCAGGTAGTTCTCGATGGCGAGTTTGTGCACGCCGTAGATCGAGCTCGCCAGCGCGGGGTGATCCTCATCGACGGGGAGGTATCGCGGCGTGCCGTAGACGAGGCGCGTGCTGGTATGAATCATGAGCGGGTTCGACTTGGCGCTCCCGCACGCGAGGAAGAGGTTGGTGTGGGGTCGGAACTCGTCGTCGATGTCCTCGGAGGGCTCGGGCGTGCTGGGCAGCACGCGGGGGAATCCGAGGAAGTCGTAGACCACCTCGTAGCCCTCGACGATGCGTTCGGCGAAGGCGCGATCGAGGAGGTCGCCCCGATGGACCTTGGCGGGGATCTCGGCGCGGGGGCGCTCCTGCCTGGTCACCAGCCCGACCTCGGCGCCCATGGCGTGCAGGGCGTAGGCGCAGTTGGCGCCGAGGAAGCCGTCGGCCCCGGCGACCAGCACCCGCTTTCCTGTCAGGCGCTTGCGGAGCGCATCATCGTCGGCGAAGCGCGGGATATACACTCGGGTTCCCTCCGTTGCATCCGTCCCGTCGACGCGGCGCCGGGGGGTCAATGATCAATCGAGTCAGAATGCGCCGTCACGCTTCAGAACCGCCAGCGCGGTGCGCCAGATGATTTTGATATCCAGCGCGAACGAGCGCTTGTTCACATAATCGACATCGTACGAGATGGAGTCGAGGAACGTGAGGTTGGCGCGCCCCGAGCAGTGGGCGAGACTCGTCAGGCCCGGCTTGACGGAGAACCTCTTGAGCATCTCGCCGCGGTAGTACGGGATCATCTCGGGAATTTCGGGGCGCGGGCCGACGAGGGCCATGTCGCCCTTGAGCACGTTCCAGAGGTTTGGCAGTTCATCGAGCGATGTCTTG
>CALFMQ010000478.1 GCA_937879825.1 uncultured Phycisphaerales bacterium | reverse complement strand
GAACCCCTACGAGTTCGAGGGGACCTACTACCTGCCCGAGAACCAGTTGGACCGTTTCCTCATGCGGATCGATGTGGGATACCCGTCGCCCGAGGACGAGGCGCGGATCATCAACCTGCGCCCGGCCGACACGATGCTCGATGGACTAAAGGCGACGATGCACCCGCGGGATGTGGTGGCGCTGCAGAAGGAAGTGGACAAGGTGCAGCTGCACGACGACCTGGTGCAGTACATCATCCGCATCGCGGGCGCGACGCGCCAGAGCGAAGAGTTGGAGGTCGGGCTGTCGCCGCGCGGCTCGCTCGCGCTGGCGCAGGCGGCCCGCGCCACGGCGCTGCTCGGCGGGCGCGACTACTGCATCCCCGAGGACATCACGGACAACGCCGTGGCGGTGTGCGCGCACCGGGTGGTGTCGCGCGCGTTCATGCAGAGCGGGGACTCCTCGATCTCGCGCCAGATCATGCAGCGGATCATGGAGCGGGTGCCCTCGCCCGCGTAAGGAGATTGACGATGGCCAGGATGATTCGTCACGAGGCGTGCGACCCCATCAAGATCGAGCCGCAGGACAAGCCGATCTTCATCTGCGCGTGCGGCCTGACGCAGAACTTCCCCTACTGCGACGGCTCGCACTCGGCGGCCCGGCGCGAGCAGGCGGGCAGGTTGTGCATCTACGACAAGACGCGCACGGAGGTGGTCGAGGAGCAGGACGACTCGGACGCCTGATCTGAACAACCGGGGGACGGGCCATCGGGGGGGATGGGGGGCCGGGTCATTGGCGCGAGACTCGGGTAGACTGGCCGCCTTCAGGCCGACGGCGGCTGTTGCGTAAACACCCATCGGATCGGCACTTGCATCACGGAGGCGAACCATGGCCGACCCCACCAACCAGACCACCGTCATCGGACCGGACACCAAGATCAAGGGCGAGATGTCCTTCGATAACACCGCCCAGCTGCTCGGCACCTTTGAGGGCAAGATCAGCGCCAAGGGCGAACTGAAGGTCGCCAAGGGCGCGACCTGCGCCGCCGAGGTCGAGGCGGGCAAGGTGACGATCGACGGCACGGTCAATGGCAATATGGTCGGGCGCGACCGTGTGCAACTCTCGTCGAGCGCGCAGATGAGGGGCGACCTCGTCGCGGCGAAACTCGTTGTCGAGGAGGGCGCGGTGTTCGTCGGTCACTGCACTGTCGGGCCCGACGCCGCCAAGCAAGCGGGCAACAAGTCGGGTTCGATGACCGAGTCGAAGTCCGGCGCGCCCTCGCCCACGACCGTCCGCCCCGGCTGAGTTCATTGAAGAAGTGAATGAGCCGGGCCGTGGCGCGTGTTGTCGCGCGCCGCGGCGGTGACGGAACGATGACCAGCGCGCACGCTTCGTGCGCGTGAATCGGCGTTGTATGGGCAAACAGGCGCGGTACAGGCAGGTCCAGTGTTATCACTGCCGATCGCAGGTGGAGGTGTCGCCGCGCGCGATGACCATGACCTGCCCGCGCTGCCACAAGCGGCTGCAACTCGAGGATGTCGTGGTGAAGGCGGCCCAGGGGCTGACCAAACTCCAGACCTGCGGGCGGATTCTCATCGAGAAGAAGGGCTCGGTGCGCGCGGACCTGGTCGAGGCGCACGAGGGGATCGAGGTGCTGGGCGCGATCCGCGCGAAGGTCCTCTCGGGCGGGCCGGTGGTGATCGGCGAGAAAGCGAAGTGGCACGGCGACTGCCGCGCGCCGAGCGTGCGGATCGGCGACGGCGCAAAGATCGAGGGCGGGTACTTCGAGATCGCGAGTTTCGAGCAGGGTCAGGCGATGGGATTGAGCGAACTGCCGGGGGTGAGGGAGCAACAGGAAGAGTCCAACGGAGACGTGGGTGCGGAGTGAATATCGCTGCCACAGTATGGTTAACGAAGTATTGCTGTTGCTAGAGCCCGCTGCACGGCGAAAATATCTGTCTTTTTCTTGTTGAACTGCTTGGCGATCGGTTCGTGCTTTCCAGACACATACACCTTTAACTCTGAGTCTAAATCAAGATGCCCCGCAGTCTCTACAGAGAAGTGCGTGATGTTCTTGTAGGGGATGCTGTGGTATTCGACTTTCTTCCCGGTAATACCTTGCTTGTCAACGAATACCAGCCGACGCGATGTGAAGACAATCAAATCTCTTATGAGTATGAATGCAAGCTCAACGCGCTCGCCATCAAGTAGGATCGGACCGATCGCTCGCGTAGCCGATGTCGGGTCGATTGCTGAGGCATTGCCTAAGAATCCGTGAAAGAGACTCGTTGATTGGGTGCCGCTACCGACGGTCCCCTGTCTACCGCCTCCAGCAGTTGGAAGTGTCTCGCGTCGTTCAGCTGCGCTTGATGTGACAGTACTCTCACATTTGCACTTTGGACACTTAATCGGTGTGTCTGCAAGCGCCGCCGGAAAGTGCTCCTCCAAGCCACAATTGGGGCAAACCCATGAGATCATCTCAACGCTCCTCAGAATCTAGAACGCTTGATTCAGAGTCGCAGAGATAGATGCGACTGTCCAACAAGAACAATCCCTATCGAATTCACCCCCCGTCGGGAATCTCCGGCTCGACGAGGTTCTTGAGCATCGCCAGCGACTCCTGCCACCCGAGGTAGCACATCTCCGTCGGGATGACATCGGGGATGCCCTCCTGCGTGATGCTCAGTTCCGTGCCGCACCCCCCCATCACCTTCTTGAAGATGATCGTCACCCGCATCTCGCCGGGGAGATTCGGGTCGTCGAACTTATCGACGTATCGAAGCACTTCGCCGGGCTTCATCTCCTGATAGACGCACCCGAATGAATGGCTGCTGCCCGTTCCGAAGTTCGTGAACGACATTTTGCACGATCCGCCGACGCGCGCATCGATGGAATGGACCTTGCCCGTGAAGCCGTGCGGCGGGAGCCACTTCACCATCGCGTCGGGGTCGATGAACGCCTTGTAGACGCGGGCGGGCGGTGCTTTGAGGACGCGGTGGAGTCTGACGGTGCCTGGCATGTGTGTGCTCGTTGATTGCCGGGTTGTGCCGGAGGTTTGAGTGTCTTGGCGCGCCCTCCCCTACCCCTCCCAAGGGGAGGGGATTCGTGCTCACCCGCCCTTGCGGATGCGCTCGCGGTTCTCGGGGTCGAGGCAGTCGGGGTCGTACTCAAGCCCCATGTGCTCGTACATGTACTTCGTGCCGGCCTCGCGGATCGAGTCGGACGATGCGGGGTTTGCGGGATCGACGCGGACCCACGCGCGGCTGGACGCGAAATCGACATCGGCGCCCTGCACGCCCGGCACCCGCTCGATCACCTCTTTGAGGTGGCCTGCGCAGTTCTCGCACGCCATGCCGCGGACGGCGTAGGCGTATGTGTTGGCCCGGTCGGTGGCGACGGGGTCCATCGCGATGTCCGGCTCGATGGCGGTGGTCTTGTTGGAAGCGCAGGCCGCCAGCGAGAGGGCGAACGCGGCTGCAACGGTGAAGAGTGTGCGTTTCATGGCTACAGGATAGCGACGGCGGGCGGCGTGGGTGGCGGAACTCGGGGCGGGTATCCTGCGCGGATGCTGACCATCGATTACGCCAACTGTCTGAATGATCGCGTCCCCTCGCACGGGCTTGATGCCGCCTCGATAGCCACGGGCTCGCCCTCGGCGCAGGAGGCGACGCGCTTGTCGGCATCGCTGGAGAAGACGCGCAACACGGGATGGGAGCGGTGGCGCGGGCTGCCGCACGACCCGATGCGGGGTGCGCATGTGAGCGCGGTGAAGCGCGTGGCCCAAGAGTGCGCGGGGAAGTTCGACAACATGGTGGTGCTGGGCATCGGCGGCTCGGCGCTGGGCAACATCGCGCTGCAATCGGCGCTCAATCCATTCACGCACAACCTGATGGATGGCGGCAAGCGGAAGGGCCCGCGATTGTTCGTGGTGGACAACGTAGACCCGGCGTATCTGGGGTCGGTGCTGGCGTACTGCCGGGCGACGGACCCGAACCTGGAGCGGACGTTGTTCAATGTGGTGAGCAAGAGCGGCGAGACGGCGGAAACCGCGGCGCAGTTCATGACCATCCGCGCGATGCTGATCGAGTCGCTCGGGCAGGCGAGGCACGCGAAGAACATCGTGGCGATCACCGACCCGGAAAAGGGGACGATGCGCTCGATCTGCGACTCGCAGGGGTACACGACGCTGCCCGTGCCGGAGGGTGTGGGCGGGCGGTTCAGCGTGCTGTCGCCGGTTGGACTGTTCAGCGCCGCGATGTGCGGGATCGATATCGACGGGCTGCTCGACGGCGCGGCGTCGATGGACAAGCGCTGCCGCGTGGGAGACCTGACAAAGAACCCGGCGGCGATGCTGGCGACGCTCCTCGTGCGCCTCGGGCGCGAGCACGGCAAGGTGAACCATGTGCTGATGCCGTACGCGAACTCGCTCTACCTGCTGGCGGACTGGTTCCGCCAGTTGTGGGCGGAGTCGCTGGGCAAGCTGCACGACAAGGGCGGGCGGCAGGTGATCGCGGGGTTCACGCCTATCAAGGCACTCGGCTCGACCGATCAGCACTCGCAGGTGCA
>CALFMQ010000477.1 GCA_937879825.1 uncultured Phycisphaerales bacterium | reverse complement strand
GGCCCCATCGAGCACGGCGAGCAACTCCGCGCCTGCTATCAGGCGGCGCGCGTCCATCTGCACCTCGACATCAACACGATCACACACCAACGCATGTCCGAGTGCGCTCTCTCGGGCGGCCTGCCCATCGCGCGGTTCATCCGCACCGGGCTCGACGCACTCAGGAACGCCGCACTCGATGAACTGCTCGACACCGCAACACCGATCGACACCGCTCCCGACGGCGCGCGCACATTCAGTTGCACCGATGCCCCCCTCGCACGCCTCTACCAATCGCAACTCGACGCGCTCAACATCGCCGGCCCCGGCTCGCTCACCGCCCCGCCCGCCCTCGCGCCCATGGGCCGCTTCTACCGCGAGAGAATCGCGCCGCAGTTCGACGCCGCCCGCGTCTTCGGCGATCTCTCCACGATGACATTCGCCGGCCCGGACGCACTCGAGCGCGTCCTCGTGCGCGCAGTCGACGACGCCGAATGGCGCGCGGCGCGCTCGGCCGAGATGCGCGAGGGTATCACCCGGTACACGACGACCGAAGTCTTCGCCCAACGCCTCATCGAGCACGCCTCGGCGGTCGTCGGCTGGCGAGAGGCCCGCGAACGCCTCGGGAACGCATGGCCGCCCTCACCCCAGGACGCCAAGCGATACCGGGCCATCATCGAGGAGCGGCTCGATGCATAACCAGGTCTGGTACGCCATCCCGTCCGCGAGTGTCGATCGCTGCCGCGCCACACTCCCCGCGTGGCGCGAAATGGGCTACCGCGTCGCCGTGCTCCAGAACCGCGAACAGGGCGAGATCCCCTCCGATATCACCGTCTGGTCCGACGCCTACCCCGGCTGGGCCGCGTCCGTGAACATCCTCTGCAAGCAGATCGTCCCCCGCACCGCGCCGATCATCGTCACCGGCGGCGACGACATGCTCCCCGACCCGACAACGCCCGCGCACGAAATCGCATCGCAGTTCCTCGATCGATACCCCCACACATTCGCGGTCATGCAACCGATCGGCGACGCGTTCATGAACGCCCCCGAGTACTGCGGCTCGCCGTGGCTCGGACGCGCCTGGATCGAACGCGCCTACCGAGGCCTCGGCCCGATGTGGCCCGGATACCGACACAACTGGGCCGACCACGAACTCAAGTGCATCGCCGACGCATACGGCGCGCTCTGGCAACGCGACGACCTGTCGCAGCTCCACGATCACTTCTCGCGCAGCGCCGCCGAGCCGCCCCCATATTGGCGCGATGCAGTCGCGGCCAACGATCAGCACGATGTCGAGCAGTTCGTCGGACGGCTCCTCACCGGCTTCCCGGGCCACGAACCGTTCGGCGCCCCGCCGATCCCACCCGACTACTGGCGCGCCAACTACAAAGGCCCCGCCGCGCGATACTGGGCGACGCGCTACGCCGAGCCGCTCCTCGCCGGCGATGCCACCCACCGCCTCGACGCCACACTCCAGGAACTCGCCGGGTGCGGCGTGCAGCGCGTCGTCATCTACGGCGCCGGCACCGAACTCCAATCCGCATCCGCCGCACTCCGCGACGCCCCCGTCCGGATCCTCGCGCTCGCCGACGACACCAAGAGCCAAGCCGGAATGCGCCTGTGGGGGTTCGATGTACTGCCCCTCGATGAAGCCGCAGCACTCGAGGCCGATGCCGTGATCATCTGCACGCGCAACCCGAACGAAGCGATGGAACATCGCGCCCGCAGCGCCTTCCCCAAGCCCATCCGCATCACGCAACTCGCCACCGCGCCAACAACGGAACACTGCCATGCATGAAGTCTGGTTCGCCATACCCTCCGCGAGTGTCGACCGCTGCCGCGAGAATCTCCCCAAGTGGCGCGAGATGGGCTACCGAATCGCGATCCTTCAGAACCGCCAGCGCGCCGACATCCCCGCCGACATCGTGCAATGGTCCGACACCTACCCCGGCTGGGGCGAGTCCATCAACATCCTCTGCCGCGACATCATCCCCGCCTCCGCGGACATCGTCGTCTCCGGAGGCGACGACATGCTCCCCGACCCGAACAAGCCCGCCGCGCAACTCGCCGCCGAATACTTCGATCGATTCCCCTCCGGCATGGGCGTGATGCAACCCGCCGGCGACGACTTCATGTGGTCGAAGAACTACTGCGGCTCGCCGTGGTTCGCTCGCCCCTTCTTCACAACCATGTACCGCGGACGCGGGCCCATGCACGGCGGCTACCGCCACAACTGGGCCGACTACGAACTCTATTGGGTCGCGCGCTGCCGCAAAATGCTCTGGATGCGCGACGACGCCACCCAGTACCACGCCCACTTCACGCGCGACGGCTCGCAGCGCCCCGACTGGTGGCAACGCGAGGTCGGCGACACCGATCAACGCGACTGCGAACTCTTCCTCTCGCGCAAGTACCGATTCTTCCCCGGCCACGAACCGACAGGCCCCGCCAACCCGTTCGACGAGCGTGAACTGCTCCAGCACGAAACCGGCGTCGCCGAATGGCGTTGGAACCGCTCCTACGCCCCCCACTCCTTCGCCAGCACCGCCAGCGAACGTATGGCCGAGGCCATCCGCAGCAGCGCCGAGGCGGGCCACGACCCCATCGCCATCTACGGCGCGGGCACGCACACGCAAAAGTGCGCCCACGCCCTCGCCGAACCCGCCGCGGCCATCGCGTGCATCATCGACGACAACCCCGATCGCCACGGCTCAACGCTCTGGGGCTACCCAATCGTCTCGCTCGCCGACGCCATCCGACGAGGCGTCCGCGCCATCATCCTCTCCTCCGACTCCTTCGAGCACCAACTCTGGGACAAGTGCGAGAGCGCCCGCGCCGCGGGCATCGAAGTCGTCCGCATCTACACCAACGACATGGCGGAGTCCGCAGCGTGAACCCACTCCAGACGCAACTCCTCATGATCGACGCCTACCGCCTCATCGCCGAGGTCATCCCCGATCTCGAAGGCGTCATCATCGACGGCGGCGCCAATGTCGGTCAGGCGACCGAACACCTGCGCAAGTGCTTCCCGAAAGCGCCCATCCACGCCTTCGAACCGGTGAGCGAGGCGTTCGAACAACTCGCGCAGCGCGCCGCGACACTCGGCGTGCGCCCGCACCATCTCGCGCTGGGCGACACCGAGCACGAAGCCGAGATCCGCGTCAACAGAAACCTCTGGACCTGCTCCCTCCTCGACGCCTCCCCGCGCGGCCACGAGTTCCACGACGATTGGTGCCAGACCGTCCGCACCGAACGCATCCGCGTCGTCCGACTCGATGATTGGGCACGCCGCGAAGGCGTCGACCGCGTCTCCTTCCTCAAACTCGACCTCCAGGGCTTCGAACTCCCCGCCCTCCGCGGCGCGGGCAAACTGCTCGACACCGTGCAAGCCATCTACTGCGAAGCCCAGATCGTCCCCGAATACACCGGCGCCTCAACCTTCTCGCAGATCGACACATTCCTGAACACACGCGGCTTCACGCTCTACCAGATCACCGACCTCTGCCTGAAAGGCGCGCACTCTGAGCCCTCGTGCTGCGACGGCCTCTGGCTCCGCCAGGACATCCTCGATCAGGTCCGTTCCCGGCCGACACCTAGACCGATCCTCGACGCCGTCGACCGCCGCGCCGTCCTCATGGCCGACGCCCTCCGACTCTGCAAAGAGCAAGACCTCCGCTGCGTCGCGATCTACGGCGCCGGCGCCCACACAGCCGCGTGCGGCCCATCCCTCGCCGCGCCCCCCGTCAACATCGTCGCGATCATCGACGACCAACCCAAGCGCGCCGCGATGTGGAACATCCCCGTCGTGACGCGTGATGAAGCGCACGACATGGCCCTCGACGCGGTCATCCTCTCCTCCGACCGCGCCGAACGCGCCCTGCTCAGCAACGCCGACCGATTCATCGAATCCGGAGTGCCCGTCATCTCCCTCTACGAAAACGGGCGCGTCACGACTCATCGCCACGAAGCCGCACCCAGCGCCGTCTAGCGCAGCCCGAACATCCGCTCGAACTTGGCGCGCCGCCGATCCTTGAGCCGCCGCAGCAGCGCCCGGCGAACCGGACCAAGCGACTCGGGATGCCCGCGCAAGAACCACGGCAACTGCTGCGAGCGCGGGAACCACGGGATGCACTTCGCCGACGGGCAACGATCGGCATCCATCAGCGCCTCGTGCCACATCATGTGATGATTGCCCATCACCCCGACGCGCCCGTCCTGCGTCTGGAACAGGAACGTCCGAAAGTCGGGCAGGCCCCGCGTCAACTGCGCGATCGTCGGACAACCCACGCCGATCGACTCGGCGCGATCCTCTCGAACAAACACCGCGTTCACCTCCGTCACCGCAACGAGCCGGTACCCCTTCTCGCGCCCCAGCCGCTCCAGCGCCGCCAGACTCGACCCATGACGAACCGCCGGGTTGTAGGGCGTCACGTACTCGATCTCATACGGCATCGTCGGGTTGTACTCGCACACGACCACGAGCGCACGATACGAGGTCAGACTCGCCCAGATGTGGTAGTCGTGCCCGTCAACATCGATACTCAGCACATCCGGTTCCGCCGGGCACTCCGTCGAGCACAGCAGCCGATAGATCGAGTGCTCTCCCGACCAGCGCACCATCCTATTGATCGCCACCACCCGCGGATGCGCCGACGCGTTCGTCTCCAACTCCGCAAACCGCTCCGGATCGCCCTCGATCAGCACCGCGTGCGCACGCCGCGACTCGATCAGCCGCCATGTGTTCGACAGGTGCTTCCCGTCCCACGCCCCGAACTCCACGCACCACAAAGGAGGGGCGGACCCATCCGCCGGCTCATCCCACCGCCCCAGCCGCCGCAGGATCTCCTCGATGATCCCGTCCTCACCGAACTGCGAATACACATTCCGCCGGAACGATGCCAGCGGTGCCGAATCGCACCTCGGCTCGATCGCCAGCCGCGGGGTTGGGGGGGTGGGTAGGGCGCTCACAAACGATCTCATCGGAACGATGGGGCCCCGCCCGTGAGCCCCGCACACCCTCTCAAGCACGACCCGAACGAATGCCGATGAAAACAAGTTGGAACGACACGCTCCCGCACCCTTCCCAGGACCCCCTTCATGCTCGAACTCGCAACGATGAACGAGTGGTGGCGACTCAACGCGCGGTACCCCGAGTTCCGCAAACCCTCCCACGCGATGCTCAAAGACTTCGGGTACATGAAACTCATGGACCTCGTCGATGAGGTCGGCCCGCGTCGCCTGCTGGAGTTCGGCCACGGCTTCAACTCCACGCTCCTCGCCCGCTGCCAGGACTCCTGCGAGGTCTTCGCGCTCGACGACTACCAGGGCCTCCCCTACTTCCCGCCCCTCGAAGACTGGGAGCAGATGTACGACGAATACATCCGCAAGCCCTGCCCCAACGCCACGCTCGTGCGCGGACTCCTCGGCACCGACGACCCGCTCCCCCAGCTCGAGCCCGAGACCTTCGAACTCATCGTCTCCGTCTCCGTCCTCGAAGAACTCCCGCGCGAGGCGTTCGATCCCGTCGTCTCGCACGCCGCGCGCCTCCTCGCGCCGGGCGGGCTCTTCGCAGGCACCTTCGATGTCATGCTCAAGTGGCCCAACTCCATCAACCCGCTCGTGCAAGCGATCCGCAAGGCGGGCCTCGAACTCGAAACGCCCGAACCGAACCGGCTCGCAGCAGACTTCAACGAACTCCTCATCGAAAGCCCCTCCACCGTCATGATCACCTACCAGATGGCCGAGGGCGACACCCGCAAGTTCAACGGCCACTGGTCGTCCGCATGGTTCGTCGCAAGGAAGCCCGCGTGACCCGCGCCGCGATCAGCCCGCCGCCCGCCGAGTCCATCATCCTCAGCGACCCCGTCCGCGCGCACTTCCGCGCCGATCACTACACCCGAATCAACCTCCGCCGCCTCGAACACCTCGCCACCCTGGCGCTCGTCAAGCCCGGCATGCGCATCCTCGAACTCGGCGCCGGCATCGGCGACCTCACATCCTTCTTCCTCGACCGCGCCTGCACCGTCACCGTGGTCGAGGGCCGCGAAGACAACATCGCCATCTGCCGCGACCGCTTCGACGGCCTCCAGAATGTCGAGTGCATCCGGCTCGACCTCGACATCCCCGAACCCGATCTCCTCAAACACGAGACCTTCGATCTCGTCTTCGCCTACGGCCTGCTCTATCACCTCGAGCACCCCGCCGAGGCGCTCCGCTGGATGGCCGACCGCTGCACCTCAACGCTCCTCTTGGAAACATGCGTCACACCCGACGCATCCCAGGAGATCAACCCCACAAGCGAAGACGCCGGCTTCGCATCGCAGGCGCTCCGCGGCACCGGGTGCCGACCGACCCGCGCCTGGGTCTGGCAACATCTCACGCAACTTTTCCCCTTCGTCTACACAACACGAACCCAACCCAACCACGACGAGTTCCCGCTCGATTGGTCCGACCCGGCGCCCTCCGCCACGGGCCTGCACCGCGCGATATTCGTCGCATCGCGCGCACCGCTGGATCATCACCCGGACCTCGCGCCCACCCTCCTGAGCCGACACACCACGAGCAACTGATGCCCGATCGCACAAACAACACCAGCCAGACGCACACCCCTCGCGCCAAGGTGCTCTCCAAGGAGGCGCTCCTGGCGCGCCGCGCCGAGGCGCGGTTAAGCGGCGCCTCCGTCGTCCACTGCCACGGCTGCTTCGACATCGTCCACCCCGGCCACGTCCGACACCTCCAGGACGCCAAACGCCAGGGCGACATCCTCCTCGTCACCATCACCGGCGACTCGCACATCGCCAAGGGCGCCGGACGCCCGCTCTTCGATCAGTCCCTCCGCGCCGAAAGTCTCGCAGCACTCGCATGCGTCGATTGGGTCCACATCTGCCCCGACGCCACCGCCGAGCAACTGCTCAGCGAAGTCCAGCCCGATGTCTACATCAAGGGCCGCGAGTACGAGCGCAACAACGACCCGCGATTCGCAGCAGAGCGCGACGCCGTCGAGCGCCACGGCGGCCGCGTCGTCTTCTCCTCCGGCGACATCGTCTTCTCCTCCTCCGCGCTCATCGAGTCCATCCACGCCTCGCAGTCGGGCCACGACGCCCACGACAACCCCGCCCGCGCACGCCTCCGCCAACTCCATTCCTTCCACGACCTCTCGCCCGCCGCGATCGATGCGCTCGTCGCGCAGATGTCCGGCAAGCGCGCCGTCGTCTTCGGCGAAACGATCATCGACACCTACGTCGCGTGCACCTGGCCCGATGTCGCCGGTGAGTCGCCCATGCTCTCCCTCCGACCGCTCGAAGAGACCAGCTTCGACGGCGGCGCCGCCATCATCGCCCGCCACCTCGCCGCCATGGGCGCGCGCGCGACGCTCGTCACCGCCATCCCCGACAACGACGCCTCCAACGATCTCATGCACCGGCTCGGCGACGCCGGCGTCGAAGTCGTCCGCATCCCCTGCGCCACACCCATCCCCGAGAAGCAGCGCTATCTCGTCGGTCGCGAGAAAGTCGTCAAGATCGACCGCGTCCAGCCCATCGCCATCGACGCCCGCGCCCGCGCCGAACTCGTCAGCGCCGGCATCCGCGTCGCCGAGGGCGCCGACGCCGCCATCATCGCCGACTTTGGCTTAGGGATGTTCTCACCCCGCACCATCGAAGACCTCTGCGCAACCGTCCGCCCGCGCGTCCGCCTGCTCGCGGGCGATGTCTCGGGCCGACGCTCGTCGCTCCTCTCCATGCGCCGGAGCGACTGGGTCACGCCCACCGAGTCCGAACTCCGCCGCGCCGTCAACGACTTCGACTCCTCGCTCCCCGCCGTCGCGTGGCAGGTCATGGAGCGCACCGACTCGCGCTCCCTCGTCGTCACCCTCGGCGAAGACGGCCTCATCCTCTTCCGCCGCACCGACTCCGCCGCATCGACCGACCCCTGGCCCTCCCGCGTCACAAGCGAGCACATCCCCGCCCTCTCCTCCAACCCGCTCGATCCCCTCGGCAGCGGCGACGCATTCCTCGCCGTCTCAACGCTCGCCCTCGCCGCGGGCGCCGAGCCTATCATGGCCGCCTACATCGGCTCCCTCGCCTCCGCCGTCGAGGGCTCCATGCTCGGCAACATCCCCGTCGAGCCGCGCCGCATCACCTCGATCGCCCACCGCCTCCATGACGACCACCTCGTCGTCCAGCGCACCGGCCGCGTCCGCCTGGTCTCATAGTGCGCTTCTCGTTCATCATCCCGACGCGCAACCGTCACGATGAACTGGCGCGCACGCTCAAGCACCTCGCCGATTACGACCCCGCCCTCCTCGCCGGCGCCGCCGAACTCATCGTCATCGACAACGCCTCCGACGAGCCCGTCCGCCTCCCCCCGCGCCTCGCCAACGCCATCCCCATCCATCGCATCCGGCTCGACCACAACGCCGGCGCCGCCGCACGCAACACCGCCGCGATGCGCGCCGCAGGCGAGTGGCTCGTCATGCTCGACGACGACTCGCACCCGACCGCCGGCGACTTCGCCGCCCTCGCACAAACCGCCCCCGACGACCTCGCCGCGATCGGCGGCGAAATCCTCCTCCCGTCCGGCGCGCACGAGTCCGGAGGCCTCCCCGAAGTCATCATCGGCTGCGGCTGCATCATCCGCCGCCACGCCTTCCTCGCCGTTGGCGGCTACGACCCATCCTTCGAGTACTACGCCGAGGAATACGACCTCTGCGCCAAACTCATCGCCGCCGGCCACCGCATCACCCACGCCCGCGCCGTCCGCTTCGAGCACCGCAAAGTCAACTCCGGCCGCTCCTTCGACCGCATCCTCGCCCGCCTCGTCCGCAACAACGGCTGGGTCATCGCCCGCTACGCGCCCGACCACCTCCGCGACGACGCCCTCCGCGCCATGCTCGACCGCTACCGCACCATCGCCCACCGCGAGCGCGCGCAAGCGGGCTACAACGACGGCATCGACGAACTCACATCAACAATCGACAACCAACCCCACATACCGCTCTCCACCGAGCACTGGGAACGCTTCACCGGCCTCGCCGCCTGCCGCGCACACCTCATCCCGCTGATTAAGCAGCACAGCGCCAAGCGCATCGCCCTCGTCGCCCGCGGCAAAGGCGACGACCTCATCGAACAAGTCATCCGCGAGTCCGGCGCCGAATTCGTCGCCAATAAACTCGACGCCGACCTCCGCATCGCCGGCTCCCTCTCTCCGGGCCCGATGCTGGATGCGATCGAGTCACACGACGCCCTGCCGGCGTGGAACGAGCACTCCAAACCAGCGCCGCGACCCGCCAGCACCCGCTGATCCTTCATCCGCGCAACCAACGCAACCAGTCCGACTTGACATATTCCATTTTGAGAATATATTGTCCGCATGACCGCGATCACCGCCAACCAATCGGCTTTCGCAGCCATCGCAGAGCCCACCCGACGCCGACTCCTCGACATCCTCGCGCGAGGGGGGGCGTCGGGCGCATCGCTCTCGGTCACCGAACTCGTCAAGAAAGTCCGTCGGCGCCAGCCCGATGTCTCCAAAGACCTCGCCGTGCTCCGCGAGGCCGGGCTGGTCTCGGTCACCAAAGCCGGGCGTCAACGCCTCTATGCCGTGGAGGGCCAGGCCATGCGTGGCGTCTACGAATGGGTCGCGCAGTACGAACAGTTCTGGAGCCACCAGGTCGATCGAATCCAGGCCCGCGCCGAGGCCAACGCCAGACGCGCCCGCCAGCAAGACACCAACGAACGGAGATCATCATGACCACGCTCGCGCACTCCGAAGAAATCCGGACGCTCAACTTCTCGAAACAAGCCGAGATCAAGGCGCCCATCCAGATCACCTTCGAGTCCATCCTCGAAGAACTCGGCCCCGGCGGCGAAATGCCCGATGGCAAGCCCTTCCCCATGAAACTCGAACCCTGGCCCGGCGGCCGCTGGTACCGCGACCTCGGCAACAACACCGGGCACTTCTGGGGCACCGTGCAAGTCATCAAGCCCCCCGCGCTCCTCGAGATCACCGGCCCCATGTTCATGTCCTACCCCGCAAGCTCCCACCTCCAGTACCGCC
>CALFMQ010000476.1 GCA_937879825.1 uncultured Phycisphaerales bacterium | reverse complement strand
AAACTCGGGATGTGTCCCCTGGGCCACCCACCGTGGCGGACTTGGGGAGGGCGGGAAATATACCCGGATGGGTTAAGGGGATCAAACGGGGGTGCCGGGAGGGCACTGGTTCACTTTGACTGACCCTGCTTGAGCGGGCAGGGATCGGGGTCGCGTACAATCCGGGCATGTCAGAAGGACCCGACGCCAATCAGGACGCCGCCAAGATCGTCCGCAAGTCCACCGAGGGCGAGGATACCGCGCTCCCCGCCGACCTTGAGGCGGCTTGGGCCGAGTGGTCCAAGGGCATCAAGGGCGTCGATGAGCGTGGCTGGACCCTGCTCCGGGCCGCGTTCGAGGCGGGGGCTGAGGCCGCCTCAGAAGATCAGGATTGACCTTCGAAGAGTGGGGCGTCCTTGTAGACCGGAGCAATCCGGTCGAGTTTCATCTTGAAATCTTTGAAATTGTCAGAGAGTTTCATCGCTCCAATGACCATACCCAGATGTTCCAGCAGTTTGGGATGGCCAATGTCAGAACTGAGCCGCTGGTGAAATTTGTGCTTGCGACCTCCTCCCGCCGTCTTTGGCGTGACCCTCTGAAGTTCATTGAGTACGCCTGGGGCTAGGCGTTTGTAGACGATGTTGTTAGTGAGCACGCCGAAATACATGGGAAGTTTCATGTCGGAGCGAAATTCGACCCCTTTCAATCGACACAACTCTTTGAAGTAGTCATCTGGAAAAGTCTTGACCCATCGTCTCAGTTCATCGGAAATGAAGCGTTCAAGGATTTCGGCAAGCGCTCGCTTCGCGCGATCAGTCTGAAATCCCGTCGCCTCGTCAACCAGTGCGATAATGCCTACATGCGCGAGTCCTCGCATGATTATGTCGCACGCCTTTGAGAACTTGATTTGGTCCGCTCGTAGAGCGTTTGCGTCTCTTGCTTGCAAGTAGATTTCGCAGACGCGCGGAAGCAGATCAGCGCGATACCCGTGAGCAATGCCACCACTTGTCATCTTGAAGGTGATCGCTTTGCTGTCAGACATCATGCTTTCGTCAATGAACGGAATCAGATTGTCCGAATCCAAAAAAGGCGCTCGCCGTTCGAACGACGAACCTCTACCTCCCGCAGGTCTGCCTGATCGCCCCACCGCTTGCAGGAATCCAAACTGGGTCAAGACTCGTGTCCCATCCTCCAGTACCGCACACGGGATTTCCAGCGTTCCAATTTGAAGCACGCCGTCATGTGTGGCCTGCTGCACTCGCTGATCTTTGTTCCACCTTCGAAGGGCTGCCTGACGGGCGATTTCGCTTCTCTCGGTGCTGGAAAGGCGTTTCGCCCGCGCCTTTCCACCCTTCGAACCCGCCTCCTTCGAACCGAACTTCGACTTCTTCGCCATGCAAAGTCTCCAATTGGATTGTGCTTGCATGCCAAGCATATCATGCTATACTTGCCTGTCAAGCATATGGAGCGACCATGCGAAAACTCTCCACCGACAAGCGGGCCTCCATCCTCCGGGCATTGACCGAGGGGAACAGCGTCAACGCGACCTCCCGCTTGCTCGGGGTTTCCAAGGTGACCATCCTCCGCCTGCTCGCCGACGCGGGGACGATGTGCCTCCGCCTCCACGACGAACTCGTGCAGAACCTCCAGGCCGAGCGGGTGCAGGCCGACGAGATTTGGTCGTTCGTCCACGCGAAGGACAAGAACCTTCCCGACGACCTCAAGAAGCGGATCGACTTCGGCTCGGTCTGGACATGGTGCGCGCTCGACGCCGACACCAAACTCGTGATCTCGTGGCATGTCGGGGACCGCTCCACCGAGGACGCCTAAGCGTTCATGGCCGACCTCGCGGCCCGACTCGACAATCGGATTCAACTCACAAGCGACGGATTCGGCGCGTATCCCGGTGCGGTTTTCAAGGCGTTCGGCAAGGAAATCGACTACGCCCAACTCATCAAGGAATACAAGGCCGCACGCGACGGGGAAGCCCGCTACAGCCCGCCGGTGTGTGTCGGTGCCCGCAAGGTGCCGGTGTCGGGCGCTCCGCTCCGGTGCGATACTTCGACCTCCCATGTCGAGCGGTCGAATCTCACAATGCGGATGGGTAATCGGCGGTTCACTCGGTTGACGAACGCCCATTCCAAGAAGTTTGAGAACCACCAGTT
>CALFMQ010000475.1 GCA_937879825.1 uncultured Phycisphaerales bacterium | reverse complement strand
GCCGGGCCGGGGCCGGTTCCCGTGCGAAATGGCCGCCTCTGTCATCGAGGCATGGCAGGATTGACCACAACCTCGATGATCCGGATCATTGCTGTGATGCAGCGATCAAGTCTCGTCGCGCCGACCGTGGTGTTCCTGATCGTCATCGTGACGGTTTTCTCAACCGAAGCGGCGATCATGCTCGGCCCGCTCGCAAGCCATCCCTTCTCAGCAGAAGCCGCCCGCGTGGCCATGGCGGACGCCACCGTCCTCGTCGCCGTGCTCTGCCCGGTGCTTTGGCTCAGTGTCGTCAGACCCCTGCGAATGTTGTCTCAGCAACGGGGAAAGCTCCTTCGTCGGCTGTTTGAGGTGCAGGAGACCGAACGAGCCCGGCTCGCCCGAGATCTGCACGACGGCATCGGCCAGAGCCAGACCGCCATTCTCCTCGGTCTCCGTTCCGTCCTTGCAGCCGCCGACCTCGACAAGGCGCGTGAGCGAGCGCAGGTCGCGTATGACATGGCCGCAGGCGCGATCGATGCCACAAGACGCCTCGCCCGGGGATTGTCCCCCGCAATCCTCAAGGATTTCGGGATCGCCCAAGCATTGCAGAGCGTATGCACGGACCTCCAAGCCGCGACAAACATCGAGATCTCCTGTGATGCCACCCCCGATCTGCCTCGTCTTGATCACGAGACCGAGGTCACCCTGTTCCGGCTCGCGCAAGAGGCACTAAACAACGCTGTTCGACACGCCGATGCGACGTCGATCCGGGTGCAACTCGAGAGCGTCGATGATCGGGTCCGCTTGCGAGTCGCCGACAACGGCAAGGGAATGACACCCGAGCCACGCAGGTCGCCCGGTTCCGGACTCGGCATCGCCGGCATGCGCGAACGGGCCCGCCTCCACGGCGGCAAGTTCCAGCTTCATTCGAGCCCGCAATTTGGAACCGTGGTGGAGGTGTCATTCCCGAATGGAGACGCCGGCCATGAATGAAACTCGCGTGTTCATCATCGACGACCATCCCATGGTCCGCCGCGGACTCCGAATGATTCTCGAGGAGCAGCCGGGCCTCGTGGTGGTCGGCGAAGCCGAGTCGATTCAGACCGCGCTCGACCAACTCAAGTCCGCACGACCATCGGTCATTACGCTCGATCTGGCCATGCCCGGTATGTCGGGGGTCGCCTCCGTCAAACGCCTCAGGGCAGCCGCTCCGGACGCACGAATCATCGTCGTCACCATGCACGACGAGGCCGCCTACGTCCGCAGCGCGATCGCCATGGGCGCGTCCGGGTTCGTCCACAAGAGCGCCGCCGACACCGAACTCGTTGCCGCGATCCGCGCCGTAGCCAGCGGCCGGCTCTTCATCGAGATCGGCAGCGCGGACTCCTTGGAGTCGGCGCTCGCGCCGCCGCCGAACCTCGCTCGCGGAACAGCGCCGCTGGAAACCCTGAGCGACAGAGAAAGGCAGGTTCTCCGGCTTGTTGCGCTCGGACACACCAACCAGAAGATCGCAGACGATGTCGGACTCAGCGTCAAGACCGTCGAGTCGTACCGCGCCAGACTCATGCGGAAACTCGGGCTGAAAGAGCGGGCCGACCTTGTCCGGGTCGCGATGGAGTCGGGTCTGATCTGAGTGTCCCTCCGATCGCCCCGCGGCCCCTGCCGGGGATTCCCCCGCACATATGGCGCCAATTCACGCAGTTTCCCCGCTATTCCCCGCCCGATACCGACGCCATGATGATCCCGGTTCGCAGGACGCTTGGCCGACGACCGCGTTGCCGGTCCTCGCCCGAAGCGACGAAACGGAGTCTCGACCATGAATATCGTGTCGAAGTCGTCTCGATGGGTTGTTAGCGCCGTCCTCTCCACGCTCGCATGTGGTCCCACCGCGACGGCGCAGAGTTCCTTGTACTCCAATACACCGATGGCCGGAGGCGGAACACCGCGGCAATCACAGTTCTGGATCGATCCGACTGGTGAGAATGACTCGGACAACGACGCCATCTCGTGGGCGCCGTTCGTCCTTCCTGAGTCATCGACCGTCACGCAACTGCGATGGTGGGGTGACTCTCTCCCCGACCTCGGATTCTATGTTTCCTTCTACAACCAGGACCCCAACACCGTCGCCTCGCAGCCGGACATCTTCGCCGCCGGGAGCCAGCCGATCGCACGATGGACGATCACCGCGCCCCAGTCGCAGTCCGTCGGCGGCATGTACCTGTTCACGGTCGATCTTCCCACCCCGCTGACCTTTGAAGGCGGCACGCGCTACTTCGTGTCCGTCGTCGCTCGTCAGAACGAATGGTATGCGCCGTGGTACTGGTATCAGGGCATGAACGTTGGCAGCACCTTCTGGTGGCAGCGCGGTGCGCACATGTACTTCAACATCGCCGGAGCGCGGGCGTTCGAGTTGTGGGGCTCGCCGGTCGCCCCCGCTTGCCCTGCAGATATTTCGGGGCCCGCCGGTGTTCCCGATGGTGTTGTGGATGTGGAAGACCTCAACGCGATACTCAGTGTGTGGGGCACGGATGTCGGTGTCGGGGCTCCGGAAGACATCGCAAACGACGACGGGTTCATTGATGTTGACGACTTGAACGCACTGCTCGCGCTGTGGGGGTGCATGTGATGCAATCCATGAATCAAACGAAGGGAACAGATCGAAGGATCATGCTGGCGGCTCTTGCCGCCATCGGAATGGTCTCCATGGCGCGGGGGCAGTGGGAATATGCCGCACCGATGCCCGCACCGAAGGCAAACACATTCGCCGTCACGTTCCAGGGGGATGTGTACATGGTCGGCGGTGCGCCGTGGGTAAACGGCGGCGATATGGACGGCTCGGTCTATCGGCTCTCGAACGGCGCATGGACCGTGGCCGCGCCGCTCGATGGAATGGGACCGGCCGTCGGACAAGGAGGCGGTGTGGATGCCCTGGGCCGGATCCTCGTATTCGGCGGCGAGATTCAGGGATCGGGCGATCTGGCCGAGAGCCGCGTGTACGAGCCGATCGACGGGACGTTCGGCATCCCGGCCGAAGCATCCTTGGTCAATCCGCGCCTGAACTTCGGGTTGGCCGTTGACGACCAGCACCGCATCTACCGGCTCGGTGGCGGTTGCGATATCTGCAACAACAATCAGTCCATCTGCAGCCGGTACGACGCGCTCACCGATAGCTGGGAGCAGATCGCTTGGCTGCCATGGTCCCGCTCATCGATCGCCGCGGTGTATGACGGCCGCGGGCACATCTGGGCCTTCGGCGGGTACACATCCTTCGGGCTGCCGCGCCTCATCCACACCATCCGATACACGATCGCGACAAACACCTGGGAGACGCTGGGCTCTCTCACCCTGCCCGCGGCGACAAGTGATGCACGTGCTGTCTTGGGCGCCGACGGCAATCTCTACTTCATCGGAGGATTGACCGGCGACGGCCCGGGCACACCGAGCAGCGCCGTGTATGTGCTGGACCCGGGCGCCGCCGAACCCTCTTGGAGGATCGGCCCTTCCCTTCAGACCGCACGCTACGACTTCGGCGTCACGCTGGGTGACGATCAATACATCTACGTGATCGGAGGCATGACCACCTCGGGCCCCACCGCAACAGTCGAACGTCTCTATACGGGCGCCGCGCCGGCACTGACAGGTGATATCAACGGTGACTGCTCCGTGGATATCGACGACCTGAACGCGTTGCTGGGCGCCTGGGCAACAACGGTCGGCGTCGGATCGCCGCTGGATCCCACCAACGACGATGGCTTCGTCGATGCGGATGACCTGAACCTTGTTCTGGCCAACTGGGGTGCCGCCTGCTGATCGCCTCAGCTTCCGCTTCGACGCCCCCTTCGCCAATCCCCTACAACGGTCGGGTCAAATCACCAAGCCGACCACACAACCTGCAGTATCGCTCGGCACATGCCGCCGCCGGACAGCGGGGCGCGTCTCAGCCGCACCCTATACTCCTTGCAAGTGAATGAGCCCGAAACTCGTGGCGTTGCGCGTTGCTCACTTCGTTCACTATGTGCGACGTCGGCTGAGAGGATGCGATCATGAGTCTGTTGTTGACACGCCGATCACGAGTCGAAACCGCATCGAGTCGCAATGCCAAAGACAGCCGCTCCACGCTCAATAGCACGCATCGGATTTCGCAGTGGGCAACCATTTGTGCGCTGACTCTGGCCCAGGCGTTCACCTCCCGAGCACACGCTCAACAACTCACACTCGTTGATCGTGTCGAAGGCGTGAGCAGAGTCTGGATGGAAGCCCATTACAACTTCGCGTACTTCGACCAGGTCCCCGATCTCGACTGGGACAGCGCATACCGGGAGACGCTGAGCCGCGTTACGCTGCTGGATAATGACCGCGAGTACTACCGTGAACTCGAACGATTCATGGCCAATCTGCACGACGGCCATTCGAATGTGTTCCCGCCGCCGCGAGTGCTGGAGTCCGCCGGGATCGCTCCCGTCAAGATCGCGCCGATCGACGGCCGCCCTGTCGTGTACAGAGTCGCGGCCGAACTCGCCGATCGGATCCCGATCGGAAGCGTGATCACCGCCGTGAACGGGCAGCCGACCGAGGAGCATGTCGGGCAAAATGTCCAACCGTACATCTGCGCTTCCTCCCCGCAACAACTCCACAACATGTCGCTGGGGGAGCGACTGATCACGGGGCAATCCGGGGAAGCGGTCCATCTCAGCATCCGCACCCCGGCAGGCAACCTCCGCACGGTCGAGTTCACACTGCGGCCTCGCGAAGAGCCGATCGCATTCGTGCCCGAACACGAGCCGACGCGGCCGTATGACTTCAGGATGCTCGAGGACGGCATCGCTTACCTCAGAGTCGACACATTCGGCGACGGCGCCGGGCTTCAGGCGGCGGTCGGCGGACACCTCGCCGACTTTCTTGCAGCCCGTGGGATCATCATCGACCTCCGCAACAACGGAGGCGGTGACACGTCTGTCGCCGGGTTCATCGCCGGATTGCTGACCGATCATCCCCTACAGGGTGCCGCGTGGCGAACGAGGGAGCACCGTGCGGCGGAACTCGCGTGGTCGGTCTTCGCCAAGAAAGACACCGAGAGGTACCAGTACGCGCTCGAGCGCGGGAGTTGGTATCGCGAACCGGCCACCATGTGGCAGCCCAATCCCGACTTTCACACAAGCGCCCCCGTCGTCGTGCTGACCGACTGGCGCACGGCTTCGGCCGCGGAAGATTTCCTCGTGATTATCGACGAACTGCCGCAGGTCACAACGGTCGGCCGCACAACGTTTGGAAGTTCCGGTCAGCCGCTGTATTTCTCGCTGCCCGGCGGGGGCACCGCGCGCATCTGCGCCAAACGCGATACATACCCCGACGGCCGAGACTTTGTCGGGACGGGCGTCGTGCCTGATGTCGAGGTTCCGCTCTCGCTCGACGAACTCACGGGATCAAATGATGTCACGCTCGAGCGGGGATTGGAACATCTCCGCACGCAACTCACCGCACCGTAACGCGGTTGCGCCTCGTCGCCGACACAAGAGCAGGCCCTACCGAGCGTAGACCGCTATCTGTCGCCGCTTGCCTGCGAGTGCAACCCCGCCGAAGAGACCGATCGGCCCGCATTTGGCTCGGGGTACATTTCGGACATTCGCGAAAGTGTCTTCTCCAACACACGGCCGACAGCCGCCGGTGCATCGCCGCCCTTCAATCGGTCCTGCATGTGTGTCCGTGCCTCAGCAAGGATTGTCATTTCTTCTTGCGTCAAACCGCCCTTGCCCTTGGCTCTGGCCCACCGGAACCAGACGGACTTCACTCGGGCGGCAGCGGCGAGCGCTCTGCAATCCCGAACCACCGGGTCGGATGTATTCATCACCGCCGCCCAACGGTCTGCGGTCTCGAGGAGCCGAATGTCAGCCCCCGGAATATCGCGCTTGCTGTCAACCTCGAACACGCCCCTCTGAGTCCGAAGCAGGAGTGTGATGACCTCACTCCCGCGACCGGTGGACTCCAAATCGTTGATCCAACGATCGAGTAGTTGAAGGACGGCGTCAGCACCCGCGAACTCTCCCAGCGCCTCTCCAAGAATTGGCTCGCCACTCAGCTTCTCGATGAGCCAGGTCGTCGCCAACGCCGTCTCGTATTGCCGTCGGGCTTCGAGGTCGTCGATCATGGCACCCAACCGGCTCGCGACATCGTTCCGCAGCTCGCCCGCGTCGGCCTCATGGCCCTCGATCGTCTGCGCCTTGCTTTGGTGGTCCCACCAAGCAACGCCGCCAACGGTCGCCACGACCACCAGCGCGACCAGAGTCGCGAAGGCCACCGAATGGCGCCGGCGCCACAAACCCACCCTGCGAGCCAACGACGGACGGGTCCAGACAACTGGAGTGTGCTCGAGGCAACGATCGATATCCTCTCTTAACGGCGTCGCGTTCGGGTAACGTCGCCCGGGATCGGGGGCCAAGCACCGCGCAACTATCCACGCCAGGTCGCGATCGACGCCGATGCCAATCAGGTCCACCCGGCGTTCAGACTCGCTTGGGGGGTGCGCGTGGCTACGGGCAATAGCGTCCAGCGAGTCGCCGTTCGGGAGCCGACCCGTGAGGGCATGCCATGCGATCGCACCATACGCATAGCAATCGACACCGGGAAGTCGCTGCTCGTCATGCCCCCCGAACTGCTCGGGCGCACAATACGCGATCGTCCCACGAGGGCCGATCGACGCGTCGTCTAGACGATCCCGATGGAGCGTCAGTCCGAAGTCTGCAATCGCTACCGAACCATCGGCGCGGAGAAGAACATTGGACGGCTTGAGATCACAGTGCACCAACCACGCCCGGTGTATGGCCTCGAGACCCGCCGCCAACTGTGAAAGAACATCCAGACGGCTTGCAACCGGCATCCGCTTATCGATCCACGACTCCAGCGTCCCACCAGTCACCAGTTCCGTGACAATGAACCCGAAGGGCGGATCATCACTAAAGCCAACATCCATCACACGGGCAATATTGGCGTGCTCGACGCGCCTGGCGCGAGTGGCCTCTCGTCTCAGCTCGATCGGCGCCATGTCCGCGAGGTGCCCGAACACGCTCGCCTTGATGGCAACGGTCGCCTCCCCGTCGTGATCTGTCAGGAGTCGGTCGACTCCTTCGAAGACCGTCGCATTCCCGCCTGTTGAGATCACACTCCGCATCTCGTACCGCCGGCGGCCGTCGGCCATCATCGGGCCGATCGAGAATGGCAGCGACAGTTCACCGAGCGTCCCGCTTTCAACCTCCGTGTCAACCAGTTCATCCAACACCACCGCCCTGTGAATTTCGCTCTCAAGGTCCGGGTGCCGCGCAACGAGCCGCTCAACCGCCTCGTCGAGCGCGCTGCCCATCGCCACCGCGCTCCTGAGATGGCTGGAAATCGCGGCGTCAATCGCAACATCGTCTTCCAGCAGATCAGGGTGTTCGGCCAGATAGTCATCGAGGGTGACACCTTCGCCCGCCTCGATTCGCTCGGTGCATCGATCCGAGATTCGGCACGCGCGTTGAGTGGATCGGCCCGATGGGTCAAGCACGAGTCGTGCCGACACAACGTGTCCGCCGGTTGACTCAATCATCGATCCGCTCCGCCGCCACACCATTTGTCCTGGCCTCAACAAACCCCGGCCGAGATCGAACAAAGTCGCGAAGAGAAGACTTGACCCGCCGCCACCTCCACTCGACGGCCTTGGGGCTCAATCCCAGGGTGTCACCGATCTCGACATGTGAAAACTCATTCAACCACATATTGAAGATCGATCGATCGGTGGGATCTTGCACCTGTTCGAGGAGCATCGCGACCTGTTCCGCCGACTCTGCGTCTGTGTTCGTGGACGCCTCGCCTCCGCCCCCAACGCCTCTGGTGAGTGTTTCATTGAACTCACGATCGAGGTCCTCAACGCGCGCGATGCGCTTCAGAATGCGCGCTTTATCAACCACGGCGTTCTGTGCGATTGTCGCGACTAGGCCCCAGAGTCTCGCCCGATTGATCGTCCCGAGCGACCGACTGACCACGAACTGGTCCAGCCGCCTCGCCACCGTCGAAAGAATTTCTTGCGAGTCGAAGAGTCGCCGCATCTGTGCGTTCATCTTGCGTCGCACCCGCCATTGAATCTGCGGCCAGCATGACAGCACGAACTCCGCTGCAGCGGAACGATCCCCGGCCCGAACCCTGTCGATCAGATCCCCGCCCCGGGAGTCGGTATCCCGCGCTCCCGCCTCATGAGTCCGCGAAATCGCTGTCATCGTGCTGTGCAGTGTCCTCCACAGATTTT
Source organism: uncultured Phycisphaerales bacterium (assembly GCA_937879825.1). GTDB lineage: Bacteria > Planctomycetota > Phycisphaerae > Phycisphaerales > UBA1924 > JACKHC01. The sequence continues at coordinate 1,221 of CALFMQ010000475.1, read as the reverse complement.
TGCTGTCAAGACCCGAATTCTTGTGGATTTCACCTCGCCGTATGCCGTCGGGCTCCGCCAGTAACGCAGAAGGGCACAAATCAGGCCGGCACACAGTGCGCCGCCTGATCTGAATCGCGCCCTGCGGAGGCCTTGTCATGGACGCACTTCGGCGCGGGCGCGATGTCTGCGCGCGAGTCTTCGGGTTGGGATCGAGGCACGCCCGGATCGGGCTTTGCCTCGGAATCCTTACCGCTGCCTCGATCACCGGAACATCGGCGGGCGAGGAGACCGGAGGTCCCATATCGCTTCAACTAGGGGATGTTGTCGAGATGATCGAGACGGATGAGCTCTCGATCGAGTTTGTGGACTGGATGACCGTTTCCGGCTTTCAATCGGCAAAGATCGAACTCCCATGGCTGGAGGCAACGGACGGCTTTCTCCTCGGCCAGCTCGCCCTCGACCAGGCCGCCGCATCCTCACTTCATGCTCTGGGAGTGTCACCCGATCACGCCGACCTGCTCGAGCAATGGCAGTCATATGATTGCGACCTCTATCTCGCAGCCAATACAGACGGCGTTCTGCTGATGGTCATGGCGATCGATGGCGAGTCGATCTGCGGGGCATTCCCAAAGGTATCGCTCGAGTCCGGAGCGCCGGAACTCGCGCCCTGGGATGTCCTCAGGTACCTCAAGGACCTGATCGAAGAGATCTACGGCCCCCCGGACGTCTCCCCTGACCCGGCGCCTCCCCCCTCTGATCCTCCAAGCGATCCCGATCCGGAGTGGTAACCCAGCGATGTCACGACGAAGCAACATTCCCTGCGACAACATTTCACGCGTCTGGCGGACCGGCACCCCCCCACCTCATCTGTCCTGCTCGCTCGCCGGACACTTGCAACTGACCTCGGCCGACTCGGACTCCGATCTATTGGATTTGGCCACCGTGTCCGAACGCGTCGCATGGCTCTGTGCGCCGTACACCTACTCCAGCATCGCCGAGCCACTCCGAATGAACGCCGAGACCGTGAGGCGGATGGTCCGTGGGCTGCAACAACCGAGTTCTGAAATGCTGATTCGATTGTGTGTCTACGGTCGGGTCTCCCCCAACTGGCTGATCTTCGGCATTCTCCCCGCCTGGCTTGTCGACGACGAAATCGCACGCGTGTCTGTTCGCGAAGCTTCCACGCGTCGACTCATCCTTGAGTTTGCTCGCCGGCACTCGGGACTGCTCGACGGCGTC
>CALFMQ010000474.1 GCA_937879825.1 uncultured Phycisphaerales bacterium | reverse complement strand
GGCCGCCGAGGAAGAGTCGTTCGATGACGGGTGCCTCGTCTTCCTGCGGGATGTAGGCGGAGCCGACCTTGACGGAGACGACGGTGCGGCGTCCGAGGTAGTCCTCATCGATGGGGATGAAGACGGTGTGTTCGGCGGTGAGTTTGGTGAAGTCGTAATCGCCGCCGAAGAGCCCGACATGCTCGACGCCGAGTTCGGTGCGCGTGCCGGTGGTGGGCCGGAAGCGGTTGTCGACGGTTGTGCGTGTGAGCGAGCCGGAGATGCTGGTGATGACCGAGTCGCCCTGGACTTCATAGAGGTCGACGGGCGCATCGCGGTCGATGTCGTCGATGGTGATCGACTCGGCGCGGAAGCCGAGCGCGCCGACCCACTGGGTGCCGAAGCGTCTTGCGACGCGGAGTCGTGCGCCGATTCGGTCTTCGTCGTATTGCCGGAAGATGCGCTGGCGGAAGTAGGCGCTGCCGCCGAGGGAGTAGTCGGTATCGAAGGCGTGGGGGTCTGAGATATCGATGGAGTAGACGGATGTCTCGGTGCCGGGCGAGAGGAGGAGTGTGAAGTTCTGTCCGGCGCCGCGGAAGGCGCGGCCCCGGATGAACTCGGAGAAGGAGTCCGGGGTATCGAAGAGGTTGAAGTTCCAGGAGGAGAGTTCGATGGTGCCGGCGAGGCCGAGGTCGGAGTTGACGGAGGCGCCGAATCCGAGGCGGGAGGTGTTGGTTTCCTCGACCTCGACGAGGACATCGCGGTAGCCGGGGTAGTCGGGGTCTTCGGGCTGGATGGTGATGCGCGGGCCGAAGGTCTCGATGCCGGGGGCGGCGAAGATTCGCGTGCCGAGGAGTTCGCGTTTGCCTTTCTCGACCTTGGTGGCGTCGAGGTACTGCTCGGGCCGGATGTCGAGCGTGCGGTGGACGACGCGGGCCTGCGTGATGTCGTTGCCGACGACGGTGACGAGTCCGGTGCGGAAGCGTTCGCCCTCGACGATGAAGAGTTCCATGTCGATGACATTGGTGCCGGGGACGCGGCGCTCGCGGAGATCGACGCGGGCATCGACGTAGCCCATGGAGAAGTACGCGTCGCGGACCTTGTCGCGCATGTCGCGTGTTTCGCGGGCGCTGAAGGCGTCGCCGCGTTTCATGGGCATGAGGGCGAGGAGTTGGTCGGGCGTGAAGACGGCGAGCGCATCGGGGTCGCCTTGATTGTCGAGGAAGGCGACATCGCCCAGCGTGTAGAGGGGGCCTTCGTCGATGATGAATGTGACGATGACCTGCTTGTTGTTGGGGGCGAGTTGGAGGTCGCGCGAGACGCGGACATCGAGGTAGCCGCGGTCGCGGTAGAAGGTGGCCAGCGCGATCTGGTCTTGATCGAGGAGGTCTGGGTCGAGGGGGCCCTTCTGGAAGATGGCTGCGGTCTTGGTGGTGAGTTCGGGCCGGAGTTTGCGGTCTTCGAAGGCGTTGTTGCCGGTGAAGCGGATGTCGGTGACTTTGACGCGCTCGCCCTCGCGGACGCGGAATGTGACGATGCCGTCGCGGTCGAGTTCTTCGCGGTCGATCGTCACCTGCACCTGGTAGAAGCCCTCGACGCGGTAGAGGTCTTCGATGGCGCGGCGTGCCTGCGAGATTCGGTATTCATCGACGGGGACGCCCGCGACGAGGCGCACGGTGGAGTTGACGACCTCGGCGATGCGGTCGTCTGAGAGTTGTCGGTTGCCGACGACGACGATGTCGTTGACGATCGGCGCTTCTTCGACGGTGAAGATGAGGATCGCGCCCTGCGATGCGGGGTCGGGGAAGACTTCGGCGCGGATGGAGGAGAACTCGCCGAGGCGTTCGAGCCGGCGGAGGTCCTCGCGGATGGTGGCCCATTCGAGCGGACGCCCGGCGATGGAGCGGACCTGATTGGCGACGAACTGCTCGGGCGTGCGCGCGAGCCCCTGGAAGCGGACCTCGGCGATGACCCGGCCTTCGAGCGGTTGGGTCTCGGCGGCGGGCTGCGGGCGCGCGATCGCGGTGGATGCGAGCCCGGCGGCGGCGGTGATGGCTGCGGCGGCGAGCGGCGCGAATGGGATGGAGCGGGGTCGGCTCACAGGTGCAGGACGATACTTGCACGCACTAACTCAAACAAACCGCGGCGGGTTGCGGTGGGAAACCGGGTTTGGGGTGGAATCGGGCGGCCTGGATCAGTACCTTCCCCGCCCCGTTGCGCCGTCTTGCGTCGTTGGCCCCTGTCGGGCTGCGGGCGGGGGTGTTGCGGGGTGCCGATGAAGGGTTGGTGTCCGGGTGCGATCGGAATGGGCGAGGCGTTGGTTCCGGGTGGGTTCGGTGGTTGTGATCGCGCTGCTCTCGATGACGGGCGCGCTGGTGGCGCTGTACTCGACGGACAACATCGGCGGCGTGCGCGCGGTGGTGCTGGCGGGGATCCTGATGATGATTCTGCTGCCGGGCCTGACGGTCGGGGCGATCGTTGTTGATCGGCGGTCGCGCCAGAGTCGCGATTGAACGGCGATCGCTATGGCTCACTCGATGGGTCGAGATGAGCCATGGCACCCGAGCCAATCAATGGCACTCCCGACTTACTCGTCTGACTCTTGCTGGAAGTAGACGGAGAAGCGTGCGGCGTTTTCCGGGAGCGTTGCGTCCCAATCGGCGCGCTGATCGTCGGTGGCGGCGACGGGCTCGTCTTCGATGATGAATCGCGCGAAGGCGCGGGGGGAGTCTTCGGTTGGGTTGGTCATCGCGGTGATGACGGCGTTGAGGAGGCGTGCGGCGTCGCGGTCGCGGGCGGGTTCGTCGGCGGCGGTGGTCAGCGCGACATCGAGGCGCGTGACGGGGGCGTCGGGGAGGGTGCGTGTCGGGGGGCGGTCCTCGGAGCCGGGGGCGGGCTTGGCGTAGTCGCGCACGAACTCGGGTGAGTCGGGCGCGATGGTCGTGGTGCGTGTGGCCCACGCGTCGCTGGCGGGCGCGGAGCGGGCGATGAGTGGTGCGGGATCGCGATTTTCGAACACGATGCGGAGCCGGCCCTGGCGCGCGGCGGTGACGATCTGGCCCACGGTGATGGCGGAGGGGTCGAGGGCGATGAGTTGGGCGATGCGCGGGGCGGCCTCTTCGAGGGGGGTTGCGTTGTCGGCGAGGGCGGTGAAGTCACGGAGCATCTGCTCGATCTCGGGATCGAGGACGATGTCGTTTGCGAGGTTGTCGGCGTTGTCGGCGATGAGGTCGCCCAGTGTTTCGGTGCCTTCGGGGATGACACCTTCATTCATGATCTCGGGCGGGTTCAGGACATCGGCGAGGAGATCGGCC
>CALFMQ010000473.1 GCA_937879825.1 uncultured Phycisphaerales bacterium | reverse complement strand
ACCCGCAACTCCACGCCCCCATGACCACCCCCCCAAAATCCTCCCAAACCACGCCCCCCCCACCCCGCCTGACCGTCATCTGCGGGCCCATGTTCGCCGGCAAGACCACCGAGCTCATCCGCCGGCTCACCCGCCACGCCGAGGCCGGCCGCTCCACCATCGCCCTCAAGCCCCGCCTCGACGACCGCTACCACCCCACCGACCTCGCCACCCACGATCAGCGGACCCACCCCGCCCTCGCCATCGACGCACCCGCCGATCTCCTGGCCCACAGCGCCGAGGTCGTCGCTCTCGACGAGGCCCACTTCTTCACCTCAGGCCTCCACGACGCCGTCATGCAACTCCTGGCACGCAACTCCGATGTCATCCTCGCCGGGCTCGACCGGACTTCCATGAACGAACCCTTCGGCGAAATGGCCCGACTCCTCATCGAGGCCGACGAGATCATCAAGCGCACAGCGCCCTGCGCGATCTGCGGCCGCGAAGCCGTCCACACGATCAGACTCTTCGACTCCACCGAGGACATCGTCGTCGGCGGTCCCGGCATGTTCGAGAATCGCTGCCGATCACACCTGAACTCGAAATAAATTTTCAGAACGCCGCGCCCGAAATCAACCGCCGTCCTCGCGCCCAATCCACCGGCCGACGCCAACCACACTCGCGCTCGCGCACCGCAATCGCTCATCCAATCGGCTCAACAGAACCAGCACCGGCTGCTCTCATGACATGCCCATAGCAGCCGCGCCGATCACCGCGCAACCGCCCGAGAATCTCGCGTTTACCCCCTTGAAATCGCGTGCGCGATCGCCATGGTGTACGGCATCGATGCATCGAAACGGCCGCGTGCGCCAACCGATGCACACGCACCAGTGAGGACATTCCAATGAACAAAACCACCGCCGCCACCGCTGTCCTGACAGGTTGGGCGCTCATCGCAGCGTCGGGAGCCGCGCTCGCATGCACCTCCCCACTGCCGCCGCCGCGACCCATGGAGCCCGAGCACGAGATCCACGTCGAGGACTTCGGCATCCTGCCCGACGGCTATCACTACTACACCGTCGCGGTCGATGTGAACTTCTCGCCGCCGTCAGACACAACCCTGTGCCAATGCGGACTCGCAGTTGTCGACAAGGGCCTCCCCACCTATTTCCACATCACCGGCGTCGCGCTCGAGGTCGGCGATATCAGCGGCAAGGAATACGAGATCCCCGAGATCGAGCCCTGGGAGGCGAGCGACGAAGCAACCGCCGAGATGAGCGGCCTGCCGGGCGCGTTTGAAGACGTCATGCCGTTCGCGTTCGCGGTGGATATCAATCCGTTCATCCCCGAGCCGCTCGGCCCCGGCGAGTTCTATCAGATGATCTACACGCTCGCAGTCACGCCCGGACAGGAATACCTCGTCCAGAACGTGCCCATCCAGTTCGCCGCCGGCGCGTTCGGCGTGCCCGGGCATGAACTCTCACTCTTCGAGGGATACCAGAACACATTCTCACTCCCCCTCCCGCCCCCTACTTGCCAGGGCAACATCAACGGCGACGCCGTGATCGATGTCGACGACCTCAACCCACTGCTCTCATCGTGGAATGTCAATGTCGGCATCGGCTCCCCGCTCGATCTCGCCAACAACGACGGCATCGTCACCGTCGACGACCTCAATGTCGTCCTCGCAAACTGGGGCGCCACCTGCAACTAATCAATCTGACAGAAACGCCCGGCGAAGTTCCCCACAATGATCCCGGTCGTGCGAGACCAATCGCTCGCATCACCGGGATCTTTAACTCCCAAATCACGACAGTCGCGCCACCACCCGCAAAAAGCGAGCAAGCCGCCCGATCACAGGCGGCCCGCTGCATGATCCCCTCTCCCCAGGGTCGGACTGTTTACACCGAACGGCGACGACGCGATCCCGCCGCCATCACACCCATCGCGCCGAGGACAACAGCGCCGGGCGTCGGCACCGGAATCAGGAGGTCCTGCGAGTCCGGGCTCGTCAACGCGAGCAGCGGCTGCGAGTCGGTCCACGTGCCGCCGATGATGTTCGCCCACCACATATTCGCCTGCGCGGTGATCGCGATCGACGTCGCATTGCTCGTCGAGAGCCGCGTCAGCCCCGCATTGAGGTCGAATGTGTTGTCCCGGATCAGCTCCCAAATGATGATCTGGAACGCACCGGCCTTGATGTTGCTGGTCATCGAGTCCGCGAACGCATTCGCCCACAGAATCTCGATCCGCGACGCTTCCAGCGCCGTCAGGCCCGGCGCCGAGTTCATCAGCGTATCGGTGCCGTACAAAGCGCCCTGATCGTCCGTCGGGTTATCGTGGAAGGTCAGTTCCTGCGTCGGCTCGAGGCAGTACGTGCGGAACTGCTCGAAGCTCGACCCGGAACCCGTGAAATCGATCTCGAAGTCAAACGTCCCCATCGGGAGATTGACAAGCGGGCTCCCGAAGTTCGTCCCGCTCGGAGAACTCCCGGTGCCCGCCAGATAGAACGCATCAAGCCGCCCGGGAACGCTCTCACCGCCCACCGCGTCCCGGACCCTGTACACACCCGCTTCCGCCGACGACGCGATAACCGCGACGAGGGCCAGCGGGGCAACGCCCCACAGCCGAACCATATGGACTCACTCTCTGGGCCTGACTCGCCCTTGTGCATGAACCAGAACCGAAGGTTTGTGCGAACCTTCGATACACAACGTACCGTCGGAATCACCGACGGCAAGACCGCTCTACCCGACATCCGACGGTTTTTTGGCAAAAAGCGCACAACCCGCACGCTTCATCCATCCCCCCCAACCCGCCCCTCTTTACGCGCCCGGTCGCCCCTCGCCGTCTCCGGAAAGTGCACGCTCCGTCACAAGGTCATAGCACGTCGCAAGTAAGCCCACCATCGGGAACTTCGAACCCTCAAAGGGGCTCGGGCCCAATCGCCTCAAAAGCGCATGGCGAACCTCCGGGCCCCGCACCGCGGTGGTCACCCGATCCAGCCCCGCCCCCGCATCCCAGAAGCGCTCAACACACGACTCCAGCGCCTCCACCCGCGCCTCATTCGCGCCCAGAACACTCGCCACGCTCCCCGGCGAGGGGGCCGAACGCTGACCGCCCCGCCGCTCGCGCACGCGCTCCACCAACTCCTCAACACTGATCCCCCGCACCGCGAGGATCCCCGTCGCCCGCCGCATCAACTCCTGCCCCACCAGCAACCCCGTGCACACAACATGCTTGCACCAGGTCCCGCCCAGCGCCCCGCACTCGCACGACACCTTCAGGTCCCCCACGATCGCCGGCAACATCGGGAGCCCCAACCCGTCAAACATCGCCAGCGTCTCCTCGGGCAACTGCCCCGAGATCAACGCCGCCGCGTGGCCGCTCTGCTCGCTCAGCGCATCGCTCACCACCCGCCACTGCGCCTCGCCGAACGCCGCCATCTCGATCCGAACCCGGTACGCCGAATACCGCCGCCCCTGCACGCGCGCGCTCATCACCCCCGCATCCAGACTCAACTCCCGCGCCTGCCCCTCCCGCGCGTACTCGAGCCCCTCCGACATCGCCTGCGTGCCCGCAGCCCGCGCCACGAGCTGCGCCCACCGCGCCGCCACACCCTCCCACGCCGAGCCGGGGGGCCACTCCGCGGTGAACTTCAGCCCGCCGCGCACCTTCCGCGCCTTCTCCGCCACCGCACGAGGACGCCCGAATGATCCGTTATTCGGCTGCACGCATCACTCCCCTTCGTCATCCAGCGCATCAGGACGCAGCGCCAGAACATCACGCAACTGCGACACGCTCATCTCCGTCAACCAATCCTCGCCCGCGCCGATCACGTCCTCCGCCAGCGCGATCTTGCTCTCGATCATCTCGTCGATCCGCTCCTCGAGCGTCCCGCCCACCACAAACTTGTGCACCTGCACCGACTTCGTCTGCCCGATTCTGAACGCGCGGTCCGTCGCCTGGTTCTCCACCGCCGGATTCCACCAGCGATCAAAGTGGAACACATGGCTCGCCGCCGTCAGGTTCAGACCGACACCGCCCGCCTTCAGCGACAACACGAAGATCCCCGGCCCGTCCTCGCTCTGGAACCGCTCGATCATCTTCTCACGCTGCGCATTGGGCGTGCCCCCGTGCAGGAACAGCACATCCTGGTCGAACGCATGCCGCATCATCCCCGCTAGCAGATCGCCCATCTGCCGGAACTGCGTGAACACCAGCGCCTTCGCGCCCTCGCTCAGCACCTCGTCCAGCATCTCCAGAATACGGATGCACTTGCCCGAACGCGCCGCATCCGCAACGCCCCCGCCCTCGACATCGCGCACCAACTGCGACGGGTGATTGCAGATCTGCTTCAGCCGCACCAGCGTCGTGAGCACCATCCCGCGCCGCTGGATACCCTCCGTCCGCTCCACCTCCGCGAGCATCGTCTTGACCGCGTCCTCATAGAGCGACGCCTGCTCCCGCGTGAGGCGGCAGTATTCCTTGGTCTCAACCTTGTCCGGCAGATCCGAAATCACCTTCGGATCGGTCTTCAACCGCCTCAGAATGAACGGCCGCACCAACTCCCGCAACCTTCCCCGCGGCACCGGATCGCGATGCCGCTCGATCGGCACGCCGAACAACCGGCGGAACTCGCCCTGACTCCCCAGCAATCCCGGATTGCAGAAGTCCATGATCGACCACAACTCGCTCAACCGATTCTCGAGCGGCGTGCCCGTCAGCGTAATCCGCCGCGGCGCCTCCAGACGCCGAACCGCCTGCGACTGCTTCGCGTGCGGGTTCTTCACATTCTGCGCTTCATCAAGCACCAATCGACGCCAGCGAACCTGCTCCATCGCCGTCGAGTCCCGGTGCGCCAGCGCATACGTCGTCACAACCAGGTCAGACTCCAGCGCGGCATGCAAAAGCGCCTCGCCCGTCCGCCGCTCCGGCCCGTGATGCACCATCACGCGCAGCCCCGGCGCAAACTTCTTCGCCTCCCGCTTCCAGTTCCCCACGATCGACATCGGCACCACCAGGAGCGTCGGCCCCAACTCCTGCCCGCTCTGCTCACCGCCCGCCGCCTTCCATTGCTCCCGTTCGTGCACCATCAGCGCGAGCAACTGAATCGTCTTGCCCAGGCCCATGTCGTCCGCCAGGCACGAGCCCAGACCAATCGAGTCCAGGAACGCCAGCCAACTCAACCCCCGCTGCTGATATGGCCGCAACTCGCCCTCGAACCCCGCCGGCACATCGAGCAACTCGTACCCCGCGTGCTCACCCGTCGGATCGAGCAGCCCCTTAATCCACCCCGTCGCGTCAATCCCCAAGACCGGCACGCCCACCGCCCCAGCATCCGTCGCGTACGCCAGCCGCAGCGCCGCGCCCACCCCGATATCACCACCCGGATTCGCACCGATGAACTTCACCGCCGCGCGCACATCCTCCGGTCGTATCTCCACCCACCGCCCGTCCACCCGCACCAGCGGCGAACGCTGCTTCGCAAGCCGCTCGAACTCCGCCATGCTCAAGGGCGTATCCCCCACCGCCAGCCGCCACTCGTACGAAACCATCGTCTCGAGCCCGAGCATCGCGCGCGTCGCCCCCGGCGCGCCCCCACCGTCCTCGACCACGCCCGCCCGCTCATCCGAGTGCAGCTGCAACCGCGCGCCCAGACGCGCCGCCGGCGTGTCCCACCACGCCGGCACCTCCACCGCGAACCCCTGCTCGAGCAGAATCGGCCGCGCCTCGCGCAGAAACTCGTACGCCTTGTTCGTGCTCAACTCCACCTGCACCGGAGTCGACTCCTCCAGCATCGCCTCCAGCGGCTTGAACAACCGCGCCGCGCGCGCAAGCTCACCGAGCAGCAACTCCTGCGGCTGATCGATCCGCCGCCCCTCCACCGTCGCCCACTCCCCGTGGAAACTCCATACATCCTCCGCATCAATCACCAGCCGCTCCGCCTCGACCGACTGCAGATGCACCGTGACCGTCCACTCGACCTCATCGCCGGGAGGCGCCAGGTCCGCGAGCCCCCCCACGAACAACGGCTCATTCAGCCGCAGCATCAACCGCCACTCGCTGCTCCGCCCCTTCTCCTCGAGCTGCATCAGCCAGCGCCGCGCCACCCGCGCCAGCTGCGCCCGCCCCGACGCATCGAGCTTCGACTCAATCTCCCGGCCCCTCCCCAGCAACCCGCTGAGCCACGCCACCGCCGCGTCCGCCCCCGAGTCCCAGTCCTCGATCGCTTCCCCCATGTTCTCATCCACCATCGTCGCGCGCACCTGCGCATCGACCACCGACGCCAGAAAGTCATCGATGATCGCCGCGCCGTCGTGCTCAAAGCCATCCTGCACCGATCGCGCCGACGCCGGCATCGAGTTAACCAGCAGCAGCACCTTCTCCGACGCCGCCTCGTCGCTCACCCACGGACGCCACTGCCCGCGAACATCTTCGCGCTCATCCGTCACCACCGCCGGCACAACACGCTGCTGCGCCACCAGCGACGCCGCCAGCCGCGAAGCAACCGCGAAGAACCGCACCGAGTCCCCCGCCACGATCTCCGTGTGCGCGCCCTCAAGATGTCCCGCAGCATCATCAACAAGCCGGTCGTGCTCGCGCTCGTTCAACTCCTCCAGCGCCGCAAGCACCACCGGCGCCCGCGCCGCCTCGAATCCCACCGCCGCGACGCGCCACGCCTGAATCATCGCCCCCGCCGCATCCACCGCGCCCAGCCCCCGCATATGCGACATCTGCGGACTGCACATCGCCTGGCCATCAAGCGTCGGCAGCCGCACCGACAACTCGCCCCCAACACCCGCGCCATCCTCCAACGCGCGCACCAAACCCCGCAGCCGCGCAACATCCAGCGCGCACGGATGCTCACCGCCCCCGACCTCGCGCCGATCAACCCCCTCGCCCCACACCCACAGGCGGCCCCCGCTCCAGTTCACATGCAACACAACCATCCGACCGGCTCCCTCCGTGAATCGCCGACCCCGCTTCTCCGCTCGCAATGGGAACGCAGGGACTCGAACCCTGGACCTACGGCTTAAAAGGCCGCTGCTCTACCGACT
>CALFMQ010000472.1 GCA_937879825.1 uncultured Phycisphaerales bacterium | reverse complement strand
GCGAAAGGTAAGCGAGAAATGATCGTGCATTATCAAGAGTGAGTTGGTACATCATTGGAGTGATGCTCCGGTGGTATAGTGGCACGATGATAATGAACCCTTGTAGCGGTCGCATCGACCTTTCCAAACTCGACACCAACGCCAAGCTCGGTCTCGATAAGGAGTCCGTCGAGAAGCACATGCTCGACGCCCAGCAACGCATCTCCTCGCTCCAGCACAAACTCTGGGCCGAGAACAAACGCGCCTTGCTCTGCGTCTTCCAGGGCATGGACGCCTCGGGCAAGGACGGCACCGTCCGCGACGCCTTCTTCCTCACCAACCCCGACGGCGTCAAGGTCACCTCCTTCAAGGTGCCCTCCGCGGAGGAACTCGACCACGACTTCCTCTGGCGCATCCACAAGGCCGTCCCGGCGCGGGGCGAGATCGGCGTCTTCAACCGCTCGCATTATGAGGATGTACTCGTCGTCCGCGTGGAGAACATCGTGCCCGAGAGCGTCTGGCGCCCGCGCTACGCCCAGATCAACGCCTTCGAGCAACTCCTCGCCTCCAACGGCGTAACCATCCTCAAGTTCTTCCTGCACATGTCCAAGGACGAGCAGCGCAAGCAACTGCTCGAGCGCATCCACGAGCCGAACAAGAACTGGAAGTTCAACGCGGACGACTTCGAGAAGCGGAAGAAGTGGGAAGACTACATGCAAGCATACGAGGATGCGCTGAGCGAGACCTCGACAGACCATGCCCCCTGGTTCATCATCCCCGCGGATCGGCGCTGGGTCCGCAACTGCGCCGTCGCGACGATCATCGCCGAGACGCTCGAGCGACTGGACCCCAAGTACCCGCGATTGAAACTGAGCGAACAGGAGATGGAGCGACTCCTGAGTCAGTGACGGCTTTGGGTCAGCGTCACCCGGAACGCTTGATCTTCCGTCACCTCGACCAACCGATCCACACCGATCGAACGCGCAAGCGTGTCAACAATGGTCAGCCCCATGCCGATGTGGGATCGGGACTCGCGCGACCTGTCGCTCCTCCAGAATGGCTCGAACGCCGAGGCCGCATCCTGGGGCCTCATTGACACGGGCCCGTTCTGAACGCGCATTGTCGTGCAATCCCGTTCCTCCGTGATATCAAACTCCACGCTCCCGCCTGGGCTCGTGTACTCGATCGAGTTGTCAACCAGATTGCGGACAATTCGCTCCACCGCCGCCGGCGGTGCGACCCACGCCGCTCCATTGGCGCACCTCATACCGAGGGAAAGCCCCCTTGCCTCAGCTCGTGCACGAACGCGGCTCAACTCCTTCTGAACAACCTTGCCCAACGCCACCGGCTCTACGGACTCCTCACTCGCCTGCCCGCGTGCAGCATCCAACAGGCACTCGACAATCGCCTCCATCTCCTTGGCAATTGACTGCGCCTCTGTGATCGCCGCCCGCTGGCGTTCGCCGTCGGGCCACTTCGAGGCCACATCCGTGAGCGACCGGAGTTCGGCGATGGGCGTCCTCAGTTCGTGCGCCGCCGCGTCCGTGAATCGCCTTTCCCGTTCCATCGCGTGCTTGAGTCGTCGCAGCGCGTCGTTCACCGCAGCGGTAATCGGGCGCAACTCGATCGGCGGCTCGGGCGACCACTCGATCGGCTCGATTCGCTCGGCATCGACGCGTGCGAGGCCATCGCGGACGCGCGACAACGGCCTCAGGCCGCGGCGAACACCAATCAAGACGCACGCGAGTGATCCCAAGATCGCGATCGCTCCGCCAAGCACGAGCGAACGACCGATGCTTGCCACCGCCTCATCGACCGAGCTCGTCCGCATAATGACGCGCGTCCGAATCACTGCAAGAGGAGTCGCACCGCTGCTCGGCTCATCCGGATCAAACGATGCCTCATGTGTCATCGTCACCATCCGCGACGGTTCGCCGTCGACTGTGACCGACGAGAGGCGCGTCGATGAGCCAACAATGACCGGTAATGACCCTATGGCCTCGGGCCAGTCTGGTGATCGCGCGATGACATCTCCGGTCACATCAACAACATCCAGGAGCGCGCCAATGGTGTCTTCATCGAGCTCTCCATCAAAGTCAATCTGAACGTGGCCTCGCTCCTGCACGACGAGTTCCGCAAAGGTCCTCGCACGCTCGATGAGATGCGCATCCAGTTGGGCATGCAGGGCTGCAGCGGCGCTGATATACGCGGCGGTGCCCGCGATCGACATCGTCACGATCAACCCGATCGCGATGAGCGACATGAGTGTTCGCGAGATCGATTTCAACGACGTGCCGACTCCTCAATCTTCTCGGTGTCGATCTGATATCCAAGCCCACGCCGGGTCCGGATGAGATTGGGAGCCCCGGCAACACGGAGTGCCCGACGTATCGCAGCGACCGCTGAGTCCACCGCATTGCTCCACACCTGTCGGTTCGAGTCGTACACGTGCTCTTCAAGCTCCATCCTGGGAATGGTGCGCCCGGAGTTCATCATCAGGTATCGCAACATCGAGAACTCTCGAGGCGCGAGCACCAGTTCTTCGCCCTCAAACCGGAATGTCTGAGAAGCGAGGTCGAGCGTTACCCCACGAACATTGATCGTGTTCGCCCCGCGTCCCTTGGCTCGACGGCACAGCGCCTCGACACGCGCCAGCAGTTCATCAAAATCGAACGGTTTGACCAGGTAGTCATCCGCGCCCGAGCGCAGGCCCTCGACGCGATGCTCAATACGGTCCCGCGCGCTCAGAATCAAGACCGGAGCCTGCCCGTGCGTCGAACGGTACGTCTTCAGGACGGTCAGCCCGTCCATCTCCGGAAGCATCATGTCAAGGATAATCAGATCGTAATCCGTCGCCCGAGCATAGATGAGTCCTTGCCTGCCGTCACCGACAGCGTCGACCGCGTACCCCGCCGAGCGCAGTCCATCGCTCAACGAGTCGCGCAACCGCTGAGAGTCTTCAACGATCAGTATCCGCACGCGGTCGCTCTCCCCAGCCGTATCGGGCCTCAGTAGTCGTCGCCGTCGTGATCCTCGTGCTCGTCATCATCACCATCAAACTCATCGCCCAACTCGATATCGCCGCTCGCGAACGCAACCGCGTCGAATGTGCGATCGCCCTTGTGGAGTTCTACCGCAAAGTAAGAGAGCGCCACGGCGTCCGCCTCGGAGATTGTCGCGCCCGGGAACGCCTTTGCGATCGCATCACGCACGCTCTGCGGGAGCGTATCGATAGCGATCTGGGACTCGGTCCTGATGATGTCGCCGGCGGAAGAGAGCACCGCCTCGAAGTCCACCCCGTCGCCCTCGGACTCCAGCGCATACACATCGATGCCGTCGTCGGTGATTCGCTCCGCCGAGGTGGGCTTCACACCCTTGGAGTACACGAGGAACGACGCGAGCACCTTCGGTGGAATCTGCGCGATCTCGATCTGCACAGTCTGCTCGTCATCGTCGCGGTCCCGATCGTCATCATCGACGTCGGGTGCGGCCGCAGCAATCGCGAGCGCCGCCAGCGCCCCGAGCGTGAACGCCGAGGCGAGTTTGAGGGATTGCATGATTGTGTCTCCAAAGTCGTGCCGAGTATGCCATCGGTGACGGGGCTTGGTCCGAGCACCGTAAGAACATTGTCTCACACCTTTCGCCCGAGACAAGCGATGCCGGGCGGGACGCTCCCGCTTTCCCATTGGCACAATGAAAATATCGCCTCCGGGGCGAGCGCAACATGACGCTTACATGACGAAAACACCGTCCGCACCGTCACCCGGCCGTCATTCGATTGGACCGATCGGCTCGTAGGTTTGAGAGTGGCTCATCGTGTGTTGCGAGCAGCCGACCAGTTCTGAAAATCCAGGTCAGGAGCAGATTATGTTCAGGTCGAGACGATCACAGATGTGCGGTGCAAGAACAGCAATCGTCATGTCCGCAGTTGCGGGGGTGCTTTCCACGCAGGGAGTCACGCTCGCTCGTCCCAATCCCTGCGCGACAGTCGCAAAGACTCAGAGGAAGTCGGAGCTGCGAGCGGCGTCCGCGGACTTTCTCAATGCCGTTGCGAAAGCGCATGCCTTGTCGAGCGTGTCCGACCGATTAGAGGCCATCGTTGAAGCGAAGAACTCGTACGCGGAGGCCCTCGAAGAATCACGCGACCGATTCGATGCGCGCCTTGAAGTCTGCGATCGACTCGATGAGTCGTACTACGAACCAGAGATCGAACCATCGAACTTTATGACGCCCGAAATGGCGGCGGACAACCCAAATCCGTACTGGCCGCTCGTTCCCGGCACGACCTACATCTACGAAGGAGAGACCGAAGAC
>CALFMQ010000471.1 GCA_937879825.1 uncultured Phycisphaerales bacterium | reverse complement strand
CATGCGGCTGTGCGCTCGTAGCTCAGCTGGATAGAGCGGCGGTTTCCTAAACCGCAGGTCGGAGGTTCGAGTCCCCCCGGGCGCGCTTGCGGGAGTGGCAAGGAGGGGGGGATGCGCCCGGCGGCGCCGGTCCGAGAACGGGTTGAGCCGGCTGTGGTGGCGTCGAACCGCTGGTGTTGCAACTGGATCGTGACAGACTCCATCCGCCGCGGCGTGCCCATTGCGCGTCGCGGTTTCGCACGGAGTCTGTATGAAGACACGAGTACTCATGGCGCTTCTGGGCGCGCTGGCGGTCCGCGCGGTCGCTCCGGCGTGCGGCCCGGAGATGCCGGTTCCTGTGCTGGCGGATTACGCGGCGCAGGTGATCGTGGCGGAGGTGGCATCGGCGCGTTCGTATTGGGCTGAGGATCCGAGACGGATCGAGACGGAGCTGGTGCTCAAGGATGTGGAGTACCTCAAGGGCGCGTACGACGGCGCATCGCGGACGATGACGCTGATCGTTCCGGGCGGGACGGTGCGTGACGCGGGCGTGGGCGGGGAGTGGGGGATGCGCGTGTGCTGCGCGCCGGAGTACAGGGCGGGTGAGCGCTGGGTGCTGTTCGTATTGCCGACCTGCAAGGTGCATCCGGTGGTGGGCATGGAGCGGGGTTCGTTCCGGCTTGTGCGCGATGAACACGGCGTGGAGCGGGTGCATGGTGCGGACGGGCGCGCGATTTCGGAGGTTTCGCCCGAGGGCGCGGTGCGGTACATGGCTTCGGCGGGCATCGCGGCGGGTGTGGACCCGAAGTCGCAGCGCGGCGTGCGGGTGATGCGCGCGGCGGAGGAAGCGGCGGGAGCGGATCGGGCGGCGATGTCGCTCGAGGCGTTCGAGGCGGCGATCGCGCCGGCGCTGGCGCAGAGCCGCGACCATCATCTGGTGGAGCCGGCGGGCAGGCGCGTGGAGGCAGATCATCGCGCGGTGCCGATCAAGCGCGCGGGGGAGGTGACGCCGTGAGCACGCGGGCTGGCAAGGTTGCGGCGCTGGGCGCTCTGGTGCTGGCGTCGGGCGCGCAGGCGTTCACGTGGTACGGCGTGAGCGGGCAGAACGTTGTGTGGCCCGGGGCGACGTCGGTGCGGTACCTGTATCCGGGGACGTTCCCGCCGGGGAGCGAGATTCACGAGTTGATGCTGAGCGCGATGGGCGAGTGGAGCATCGTGCCCAAGAGCCGGTTCTTCTATCAGTACGCGGACGCGGAGGAGGACTACGAGCCGGACCACTTCGATGGATTCTCGGACACGCTGGCGGTGCCGGCGTCGGAGCTGGACCCGGGGACGATCGGCGTGACGTTCCTCGTGAACAACGGCGCGCAGTGGTACGACATGGACATCTTCTTCGCCGACGCGCCCGATGATGTCGGGTACAACTTCGAGACCAACCCGACCTGCGATGCGCTGATGCAGCCGGTGCCGAACAACGGGTACAACTTCTCGCTGAGCGCGATGCACGAACTGGGGCACGCGATCGGGCTGGGGCACGACCCGGTGGGGAACGAGGCGCCGGGCACGCCGTGGTTCGTGGCGACGATGAATCCGGCGTATCCGTCGGGCGGGACGAGCGGCGGGGACATCATTGAGCTGCACGGGGACGATCGCGCCGGCGCGCGGTTCCTGTACCCGTATTCGGGTCCGGCGCAGCCGGCGGTGCGGGACCTATCGCTCTCGATGTTCACGACGAGCCCCTTCATCGGGCAGGTGCAGCCGATCTATTTCGCGCCGGGGTCGGCGGGGCCGGGGGGCGCGGTGTTCGTGCGCTCGGTGATCGAGAACCGCGGCTCGGTGAGCCACTTCGATGTGCGGCAGGGGTTCTACCTGTCGGACGATGAGGTGATCGATGCGAGCGACGAGCTGCTCGGGTATCTCGAGTGGGATATCGCGTTCGAGGATGCGCTGGAGTTCGATGTGCAGGCGGACATGCCCGACGATCTGGCGTCGGGGTTGTACTGGCTGGGTTCGATCATCGACGACACGGATCTCGTGGATGAGGTGTACGAGGACAACAACGCGGCGCGGTATTGCGTGCCGCTGGTGATCGAGCAGTTGGCTCCTGTGATCGAGCCGTCGGATCAGGAACAGGTGTGGGAGGGCGAAACCTGGGTGAGCGCGCCGCCGGTGTTGAGCAAGCCGCTGAACATGGGCCCGGTGACGTGGACGCTTTTGAATCCGCAGCCGGGGATGCAGATGAATCCGGGGACGGGCGTGATTCGATGGGTGAACGCGGTGCATTCGCCGTTCCTGTACACCCTGAACATCCGCGCCACGAACGGCGCGGGCACGGACACGGGTACGGTCTTTCTGGGGGTCCTGCGGTGCGAGGGGGACACGAACTTGGACCGGGTGGTTGATGTGGACGACCTGAACAACGTCCTGGCGTCGTGGGGGCAGGTGGTGCCGGCGGGGACGCTCCCGGACCTGAACGGCGACGGGCTGATCAATGTGACCGATCTGAACCGGGTTTTGTCCAACTGGGGCACGGACTGCCTGAAATAGGACCGATGTTTGGGATCGAGAAGGCGGAAAAGTGGTTGCTATCCCCCTGCGGGCGGGCAACCTATGATCGGAGCGGTGTTCGTGTCCCGTCATGGGGCCTTGGTTATCAGAATCCCCGGTAGTCGGTGAACGGGAGACTCGCCGGCCCGGGAACAGTTTCCATCTGGAGGATGGCTATGCCTGGTTTGAATATTGGTCGGATCGCGGTGCTTTTCGCCGCGTCGTGTTGCGTCGCCGGCGGCGCCGTGGCGGATACGCCGACGCCCTCGCGCGTGGCGCCTGACTTCATGCACTTCACGGCGGAGGGCCAGCGGGCCGACGCGATCAAGTCCGCGGTCGGGCTGTCGGCCTCGACCGTGTTCTCGATCCCGGAGACGACGAAGTTCGAGGAGGCGTTCACCGTCGAGGTGCCGATCGCCGGTGTGTGGTCGACGCTCGAGCTGCACAGCCACTCGGTGCGGAGTCTGAACTATAAGTTGTTCGTGCAGGGCGCCGACGGTCAGTTGACCGAGGTGGAGCCGGGACCGGTGACGACGTTCCGCGGCCATGTCGCGGGTTCGCCCGGATCGGCGGTCGCGGGCGCCTGGACGGACTCGGGTTTCGAGGCGCAGATCGTCACGCCCGACGGGATCAACTACTTTGTCGAGCCCGCTCGGAAGTACCTGGGCGATGCGCCGGCGAATGAGTATTTCACCTATCGCAACGATCACGTGACCAACCCCGGGGGCGAGTGCGGCGTTGATATCGATCCCGGCACGAAGCACAACCACAACAACGGCATCATCGACAACGGCACGGGCGACTGCGGCGGCATGTGCGTGGCGCAGATCGGGTGCGACGCGGATTTCGAGTTCTATCAGGACTTCGGATCGTCGGTGACGTCGGTCGAGAACCGCATCAACCTCGTGCTCAACGCGACCTCGAACCAGTACGAGTCGCAGTGCGGCATCCAGTTCGAGATCTCCGGAATCGTTGTCCGCACGGCGGAGCCCGATCCGTTTTCTTCGAGCGACGGCGGCACGCTGCTCAATCAGTTGCAGAGCGAGTGGCTGTCCAACCAGGGCGGCATCGAGCATGACATCATCCACCTCTTCACGGGCAAGGACATCACGACGCCTGGGCAGGGCAACTCGACGATCGGCATCGCGAGCGTCGGCGTGGTCTGCACGAACAACGATGTGGGCGCGGTCGAGAACTTCTCGCCGAACTCCTGCGCGTTCGACCTTTCGGCGCACGAGATCGGCCACAACTGGAACGCGCAGCACTGCTGCGCCGGCACGACGATGAACTCGAGTCTGACCTGCGCGAACAACTTTGCGGCGCAGTCGATCAATGAGATTGTCGCGCACCGCAACTCGCGGACCTGCCTGGACCCGCTCCTGACGACGCTCCCGCTGCCCTTCTCCGACACCTTCCCCGCCGGGGCGCTCGACTCTTCGAAGTGGACCTCGACCGGTGCGGCGCCTTCGACCGTGGGCAACGGCGAGCCCTCGGCGCCCAACTCCTGCCGCATCCGCGGCACGCAGGAACTCACCAGTGCGCCGCTTTCGGCGGCCGCGGTCGGCAACCTGACCGTTTCGTACTGGTGGCAGCGCACGGGCGGCGGCAACTCTCCCGAGGCCGGTGAGGATCTTTATGTCGAGTACCGCGCCAACAATGGCTCGTGGGTGAGCATCGCGACGCACCCGGGCGCCGGCTCGGACACCGATCCGTTCCAGTTCGCGTCGTTCGTGATGACCGATCCCGGTGCGTACCACAACAACTTCGCCATCCGGTTCCGGAATCCCGACGGCGAGTTGAATCAGGACGACTTCTTCGTTGACGATGTGACGGTCTCGGGCGTTGCCTCGCCCCCGGGCAGCTTCGCGCTGGTGACGCCGGTTAACGGCGCGACGGGCGTGACGCAGGGCCCGCTGTTCCTCGACTGGGACGCGGCCCCGGGTGCGGCGAACTACTCGGTGATTGTCGACGATGATCCCGCGTTCGGGAGCCCGCTGTTCAGCATCGGCGCGACGATCGCGACGCAGCTCAATCTCGGTATTTCGTTCACCGAGGGCATTCCTTACTACTGGCGCGTCACGGCGAACAACATCAACGGGTCCACCGCCGGCACGCCGAACCCGTCGTCCTTCATCGTGGGCACACCGGTCGCCAACTGCCCCGGTGATACCAACGGTTCGAACACGGTTGATGTCGATGACCTCAATGCCATTCTTGGTGTCTTCAACACCTCGGTCGGGATCGGGTCGCCCCTTGACCTGGCCAACGACGACGGCTTCGTCGATGTCGATGATCTGAACACGGTTCTGGGCAACTGGGGCACGACCTGCCCGTAGTCGGGTCTGATTGGGACAGGAGTATTCAACCGCCCCGGCCCGCGCCGGGGCGGTTTTCAGTTGGAGCGGCCGATATCACGGGGCCGATATGTTAGGTTTTTATTGGATATCGAGAAACGGGATTCGGCGCAAACTCCCATCAAAAAGGTTGAAATTCCGACCCGATCGGCGACTCTTTGCGAAGAGAAATCGTGAGTCATTCCGGGCTTGGGAGAGGCCGGGGTGATTCAAGCGTGTTGTGTCCGCCTGAACGGCATGAATTCGTTGGCCATCCGAGGGACTCGGGTGTCGGTGTTTTTTGCCGATCGGGCATCGATCGAGGTTTTTGCAACGACAGACGGAGCCGTCCATGAACGCAGGATTGAGACTTGCCGGTGCCGCCGCACTGATCGCCGCATTGGGATCATTCGCGTCGGCAGAAGTCACCCCCACGAATACGCCGACGATTGTTCGCCCGCAGATTCAGACGCAGGGCGCGATCATTGATCGTGCTTCTGAGCGACTGAATGTGAAGGCGTGCCAGATCACGCGGCTCGATGTCTTTGCGGTGCCGGGCGTTGCGTTCCGCGCCGAGCTCCCGATCGAGGGTCAGTGGGTGACGATCGATCTGCAGCCGCACTCGATCCGCGGCGAGAACTACCGCGTGCTCGTGCAGGGCGCCGACGGCAATCTGACGGAGGTCGCGCCCGGCATCGAGCGCAACTTCCGCGGTTCGGTGGATGGCGTCCCCGGTTCGGTGGTCGCGGCATCGGTCCTTGAGGACGGCCTCGATGCGCGGATCATCATGCCGGACGGGCGTTCGTACCTCGTGGCCCCGATGGTGCGTTACTTCCTGGGCGCGGACGCCGATGAGTATGTCATCTATCGCGGCGAGGACACCCTGCCGATCGGCGGCGTGTGCGGCTCCGACGAGCAGCCCCCGGTGAACGGCGACCACGGCGGGATCATCGATAACGGCACGGGCGACTGCGGCGGGATGTGCGTCGCGCAGCTCGGTTGCGACGCCGACGTCGAGTACTACCAAGACTTCGGCTCGAGTGTGACCTCGGTCGAGAACCGGATCAACACCATCATCAACCAGGTGAACCCGCCGTACGAGAGCCAGATCGGCATCACGCACGCGATCGAGGCGATCATCGTTCGCACGGCGGAGCCGGACCCGTATTCGACTACCGCTTCGACCTCGCTCGTCGGGCAGGTCCGCTCGGAATGGACCAGCGGCTCGGCGTCGAGCATCGAGCACGACGTGGCGCACCTTTTCACCGGCAGGGAGATCGACGGATCGACGATCGGTGAGGCCGACACGATCGGCGGCATCTGCACGAGCGAGCGGTATGCGTACTCGCAGGCCGAGTGCTGCGGCTCGACGAACTGCGCGGTCGACCTTGTGACGCACGAGCTGGGCCACCTCTGGGGCGGCGTGCATTGCTCGTGCCCGAGCAACTTCATGACGACGCCGCTGTCCTGCACCGCGACCTCGTTCGCTGCGTTCAATGTCACGAACATGACCAATCACCGCAACTCGCGGACCTGCCTGGATCCGGAGTTGGCGCCTGTTTCGCTGCCGTTCTTCGACAACTTCCCCGCGGGCGCTCTGGGCGCTCCGCTCTGGGCCGCCAGCGGCGCGACTTCCTCGAATGTCGGCGTCAACGAGCCCAGCGCTCCCAACTCGGCGCGTCTCCGCGGTACGCAGTCGCTGACGAGCGCGCCGATGAACACGACGTTTGTCACGGGTCTCACCGTGTCGTACTGGTGGCAGCGCACGGGCGGCGGCAACTCGCCGGAGAATAACGAGGACCTCATCGTCGAGTACCGCACCAGCTCCGGCGCGTGGCAGCAGCTGGCCGCTCACCCGGGAACGGGCTCCGATACCGATCCTTACTTCTTTGCGTCGTTCAATCTCACCGACGCGAATGCCTATCACTCGAGCTTCCGCCTCCGCTTCCGCAACCCGGACGGCGAGGCCAATGCCGACGACTTCTTCGTGGACGATGTGTCGATCAACGGCACGCTCGCCTTCCCCGGCGCTTTCAGTCTGCTGACGCCCGCCAACGGCGCGACGGGCGTCTCGCAGGATCCGTTGTTCCTGGACTGGTCGACCTCCGCCAACGCGCAGAACTACACCGTTCAGGTCGATGACAACTCGAACTTCTCGAGCCCCGAGTTCAGCATCGGCGCGACGATCGCGACGCAGCTCAACATCGGCTCGATGCCCTTCACCGACGGCGTGACCTACTTCTGGCGCGTGATCGCCAACAACGCCAACGGCTCGACGAACTCAAGCCCCGCGGTCGCATCGTTCACGATCGGCATGGTGCCGCCGCCCCCGGGCGCGTTCAACCTGCTGACGCCGGCCAACGGCGCGACGGGCGTCTCGCAGACCCCGACGCTCGATTTTGATTGGTCTGACGCTTCGGGCGTCGCGACCTACGAGCTCGATGTCGACAACAACTCCAACTTCTCCAGCCCCGAGATCGCGCTGACCGGCCTGACGCTGAGCCAGCGCACGATCGGCGGTCAGCCGCTGAGCCCGGGCGTCACCTACTTCTGGCGGGTGCGCGCGGTGAACGGGCAGGGCACGACGATCTCGACGCCTTCGAGCGCGAGCTTCACGATCGAGGTGCCGCCGATGCCCCCGGGCCCGTTCAACCTGCTCTCGCCGGCCTCCGGCGCGACGGGTGTCTCGCAGGACCCGATGCTCAACTTCGACTGGTCGGACTCGGCGGGCGCTGACGACTACGACCTGCTCGTCGACGACAACTCCAACTTCACGAGCCCCGAGATCTCGCAGACCGGGATCGTGGGGAGCAGCGCTTCGGTCGGCGGCATGCCGCTGGCGGACGGCACGACGTACTTCTGGCGCGTGATCGCCAACAACGGTGACGGCTCGACGACCTCGACGCCTTCGTCGTTCAACTTCACGACCTCGACGCCTGTTGTGCCCTGCCCGGGCGACACCAACGGGTCGAACACGGTCGATGTTGACGATCTCAACGACATCCTGGCGGTGTTCAACACGAGCGTCGGTATGGGCAGCCCGCTCGACCTGGCCAACGATGACGGGTTCGTCGATGTCGACGACCTGAATGTCATCCTGTCCAACTTCGGCAACACCTGCCCGTGATCGGCATCGCCCGATGACGGATTAGACGCAGCAATCCCCCGTCCGGGAAACCGGGCGGGGGTTTTTCATCCGGAGACTCAACGAAATGCCGCGCCGGGGGTACGATACTCCTGTCGGGGGGCACGATTCGAACCTGCAACTGAGAGGCCCGAGCGATGAGCCATCGAGTCCTGACCGCCATTCTTCTGACGATGACCGCCGGCCTCGGCGCGTGCGACAAGGCCAACAGCCCGCCGCCGTCCGGGACGACGAAGCCCGCGAACGCGTCTCCGAGTTCTACTGATGTGTTCCCCGACCCTGAACCTTCTGACCACGACAATCCGGGGGGTGTGTTTGAGGGGCAATCGCCGCTGACCTTCGAGGCCTACGAGCACGACTTCGGGCGCATCCTCGATACCGAGAAGGTCTCGACGGTCTTCAAGTTCACGAACACGAGCGACAAGACGGTGACGCTGGGCAAGCCGCGCGCCTCGTGCGGGTGCACGGTGCCGACGCTCGCCAAGAGCGAATATGCGCCGGGCGAGAAGGGCTCGATCGATTTGACGTTCTCGCCGAAGGGCGCGGGCAAGACGACCAAGAACATCACGATTCCCATCGACGGGATGGCGCCGGTGGAACTGTCGATCAGCGCGAATGTCGTGCCGATTCTCTCGGTCGAGCCGAGGGGCGTGTCGTTCATCAATGTTCAGCGCGGCACGGAGACTTCGACGCCGGTGCTGATCCGCTCGCGCGATCCGAAGATGAAGATCGTGTCGATCGAGGCGGTCGAGAAGCGGGTGACGGTTGTCGTCGATGATCCCGGATCGACCACGGACGACGCGGATCTGCCGGGCAACGCGGGGTTCCGCGTGGTGCTGCCGGCGGACACGCCCGTGGGCATGGTGAACGACAAGTTGATTCTCAAGGTGATGGCCGCGGCCGCCGACGGCGATGAGCAGAAAGAGCAGACGATTCAGTTGAATGTGTCGGGGCGGGTCAAGGGCGATCTGTACACGCAGCCGCCGGCGCTGAACATCCCCGCGCTGGGCCCGGGCGAGTCCTTCGAGGCGGCGGCGCTGGTGCGTTCGGTGTCGAACGCGGAGTTCAAGATCGAGAGCGTCGAGATTCGCGATGTGAACTTCGACGGCGTCACCGCGGAGTGGGACATCTACGAGTTCGCGGGCGAGCGGTCCTACCGCGTCACGCTCCGCGGCACGATGCCCGAGGCGGTCGGCAAGATGCTCTCGGGGATCGCGGTGATCCACACCAACATCCCGGGCGAGGAGACGATCCAGATCATCTTCCGCGGCCGGGTGCAGCCCAAGGGCGGCCCCACGCCCGTCGGTGGTCCGCGCCCGAACCCGCAGTCCTGAGGCGGCAACAATCTCAGAGGGGTTGCCGTCGCGCGTCACGCGTTGCCGCGGCGCATCACGCCCGTATAGATGGACCGCTTGAGTCGGCATGGAGGCCGGTGCGTGCTGCGGCGCGCTCCTTGTACTTCATTGCTTCGATCATGGGGCATCTCAAGAGACGACATTGTTATCGGGCGATCACCGGGGTTCTCGCTTTGGCGGCTTCGGGGGCTGTGACCGCGTGCGCCTCGCGTCCGGCGGCCGATGCCGCCCCCGCGCCGCGCCCAGAGCCGCAGACACGCCCGGAGGCGCTGGTCTTTGCCCCGCCGTCTCTCCGGGAGGCCGACGCTCTGGCCCTCTCGGCGTCCCCCTCGTCGTCGTGGGCCTTCTCACGGAAGGATGCGGCCCTGGCGGTCCGTACCACCGGGCCGCTGCTGGCGACCGATCAGTGGCCCCAGCCGGCACCCCCCAGGGAGCGGCCGATCTGGTTCCGCAGGTGGGTCCAGCACTGAAGCCGGGGCCAGGGACGGGGTGGAACCGCCGGAGGCCAATTTCGGCGTAATCTCACAAGTCCCCTGTTGACCTAGGTTTGCGACTCTGCGATACTCGGAACCGCCGAGCCGGGCTGCGCTCCGCACCAAGGTTGTGCCGAGTCGGGGGTTTTGTGCGGCGCTGCTGATGGGACGAGATCTGATGGGAGTGCTGTGGGCATGGGAACTGTGACAAAGAAAGAGTTGATTGACCGGATTGCGGAGGCGACGAAGCAGAAGCGGGTCGTTGTTCGCGAGACGGTTCAGTGCTTTCTGGACCAGGTGATTGTGGAGCTCGGGCGGGGCAACCGCTTGGAGTTCCGGGACTTCGGCGTGTTTGAGATCCGCGACCGCAAGCCGCGCGTCGCGCAGAATCCCAAGACGCTCGAGCGCGTGAAGGTGCCGGCCAAGAAGACCGTCAAGTTCAAGGTCGGGCGCCTGATGCAGCAACAGATCGAGGAAGACGAAGTCGCGCCGGTCAAGACCGCCAAGGTCTGACCCGAGTCTTCAACATGTGCGGGGTGATCCGCCCGACCGCGGTCGGACGCGGGTGTTATCTTGTTGCCCCCGCATCCCAACTTCCACGCCCCGACCCTATTCGCCTCGGCGCCCCCGTGCGTCGAGGGAGGTAGGGGAATACCCCGATCGCGCCGATCCCGGAGGAGCCCAGACCATGACCCGCGTCGCCGAACTGCTTGGCAAAGATGCCGACTCCCTGCTCGCCTACGAGTGCAAGGGCTTCCCCCGCTCGACGCTGCACCTGCCGGGCCCGGACTTCGTCCAGCGGGTGATGAAGGACACCGACCGCACGGTCCCGGTGCTGCGGAACATGCAGCACATGCTCAACACGGGGCGCCTCGGCGGCACCGGGTATGTCTCCATTCTCCCGGTGGACCAGGGCATTGAGCACTCCGCGGGCGCTTCGTTTGCGCCCAACCCGGAGTATTTCGATCCGGCGAGGATCGTGGAACTGGCGATCGAGGGCGGGTGCAACGCGGTCGCCTCGACGCTGGGCGTGCTGGGCGCGTGCGCCCGCAAGTACGCGCACAAGATTCCGTTCATGGTGAAACTGAACCACAACGAGCTGCTGACCTACCCGAATCAGTTCGACCAGACGCGCTACGGGTCGGTGCGTCAGGCGTTCGAGATGGGCGCGACGATGGTCGGCGCGACGATCTACTTCGGCTCCGAGGAGTCGCGCCGGCAGATCGATGAGGTCAGCATGTGGTTCGAGGAGGCGCACGCGCTGGGCATGGTGACGGTGCTGTGGTGCTACATGCGCAACAACGCCTTCAAGACCAAGAGCGCGGATCATCACAACAGCGCCGACCTCACGGGCCAGGCGAACCATCTGGGCGTGACGATTCAGGCCGACATCATCAAGCAGAAGCTCCCGACGCACACCGGCGGGTACCTCGCGCTGAACATGGGCGACTCGTCCTACGGCAAGTTCGACAAGAAGATCTACACGAAACTCACTTCGTGCAACGAGGACGGCACCGGCGCGCACCCGATCGAGTTGTGCCGCTATCAGGTCGCCAACTGCTACATGGGGCGCTCGCCGCTGCTCAACTCGGGCGGGGAGAGCAAGGGCGCGGGCGATCTCGAGGCCGCGGTGAAGACGGCGGTGATCAACAAGCGCGCCGGC
>CALFMQ010000470.1 GCA_937879825.1 uncultured Phycisphaerales bacterium | reverse complement strand
GATTTGTGTACATCCCGGGCGACGATCATGGGGGACTGGGGACTTCGGGGTTCTCGTGTGTTAAGTGGTTCATCGGCGATCGTGCGGAGCGGGTCTGAATCGTCAAGGGGGCGTGGGCGGAACGCCGACGCTGAGACTGTACGCGCTCGGCCTGGGGCCCGGTTGCAAGACAGGCGATAGACTCTCTGACGTGTCCTGAGCATCCCGCGGCGGTTTGGTTCTGCGGGATGAAGAGTTCGTATGCCCGATCGACTGCCGAAGTTGCTGATTGTGGAAGGCCTGCCGGTGATCCCGCGCGAGGTGGCCGACGCGCTTGCGGGTGTCTATCAGACACGGGGGACATCGCTCGCGGACACGAAGCGGTTTCTGGAGCGGCATCAGTGCGATGCGGTGATGATCGACCCGACGCACCTTGTGGGGCTGGGGCACGATCTTGAGGAGAGTCTGACGGCGACCTTGCTGGAGTCGATCGGCGCGGGGGCGTGCCTGGTGAGTCAAGAGGGCGAGGCGCTGTGGTCGAACGGGCGGTTCCGCGAGTTTGAGGAGGTGACGCAGCGGAAGGTGCTGCGGATGTGCGTGCGTGCGATCAGCGCGTTCCAGACGGCGGCGGCGCGATCCGATCCGAAGGCGCCGCGGGCGAAGCGTCGGGTGTTCCGCGGGGGCGGCGCGGGGCGGTCGCTGGAGGCGGTGATCTCGCCGGTCTTCTCGAGCAGGGGCGTGGATCGTGCGGCGGCGATTGTTCGGGATGTCTCCATTCGCGAGCGGATGCAGCGGAAGATCGACGCGATCGATCTGGCGGGGCGCGAGCTGGTGAACATCCAGGAGGAGTCTGTTCGCGATATGCATGTGACGCAGCGCTTGGCGCTGCTCGAGCAGAAGGTGGTGACCTTTGCGCATGATCTGTTGAGTTTTGATCACTTTGCGATTCGGCTGCTGAATCGGAAGACGAATGAGCTCGAGATCGTGATGTCGCATGGTCTGCCGGAAGAGGCGAAGGCGATCATCCTGAAGGCCGAGCCGGAAAGGAACGGGATCAGCGGGCTGGTTGCGAGCACGGGGGCGTCGTACATCTGCCCGGTTGTGCAGGAGGACCCGCGGTATGTGACGGGGCTGGAGCGGGCGGGTTCGTCGCTGACGGTGCCGCTGAAGATGTTTGATCGCGTGATCGGTGTGTTCAATGTCGAGAGCGATCGCGTGCACGCGTTTTCGGCGGCGGACCGGCAGTTCCTCGAGATCTTTGCGCGGTACCTGGCGATCGCGCTGCACTTCCTGAACCTGCTCGTGGTGGAGCGGTCGGCGACGCGGGAGGTCGCGACGGGGACCGTGGAGGGGGAGCTGCGCGAGCCGCTGAACGATCTGATGGTGGAGGTCGAGTGGTTGCGGGAGCAGGCGGGCGCGAACCCGGAGGCGCTGAAGCACATCCAGCGGATCACGGGGGATGTTGACTCGATTCGCAGGCGGATGAAGAACATCGCTCGCGGGCCGCAGACATTGCTCGGCATCGAGGAGGCGCTGCAGCGTTCGGAGGTTGACCCGGCGCTGAAGGGCAAGCATGTGGTCGTGTCGGACAATGAGC
Organism: uncultured Phycisphaerales bacterium; assembly: GCA_937879825.1. Classification (GTDB taxonomy): domain Bacteria; phylum Planctomycetota; class Phycisphaerae; order Phycisphaerales; family UBA1924; genus JACKHC01. The sequence continues at coordinate 120 of CALFMQ010000470.1, read as the reverse complement.
CGGAGATTTCGGGGATCATCCGCGATGTGCTGTCGAAGCGGGGCGCGGATGTGACGACCTTTGATACGGGTGCGGCGGCGATCTCGGCGCTGGCGACGATCGCGCCGCCGCCGGACCTGG
>CALFMQ010000469.1 GCA_937879825.1 uncultured Phycisphaerales bacterium | reverse complement strand
GCAGGACAAGGACGCGGTGTTCGCGGTGCTGACGGCGGATCACATCATCGAACCGGCCGACGAGTTTGCGCGTGTGCTGGATATCGGTTTCAGACTGGTCGAGGATGATGCGCGTCGTTTGGTGACTTTCGCGATCGAACCGACCTACCCGGCGACGGGGTTCGGGTATGTGCAGCGCGGCAACGCGATCGCGGGATTTGAAGGAAGCGCGTTCGGAGCGGAGAAGTTCGTCGAGAAGCCCGATCTGGCGACCGCGGAGTCGTACCTTCGAGAGGGCGGGTTCGGGTGGAACTCGGGGATGTTCGTGTGGAGCGCTGCGACCTTCATGCGCTGCCTGGAGCGGTACCTGCCCGATTCGCATCGGGGGCTTTGCGAGATTGCGCGGTCATGGGGCACAAAGGACCAGCAGCGGACGATTGAGCGCGTGTACCCGACGCTTCCCAAGATCAGCGTGGACTACGCGGTGATGGAGAACGCCGCGAAAGAAACGGACGGATCGGTGTCGGTGTGCGTCGCGCCAATGAGGGTGGACTGGCTCGACGTGGGCAGCTGGCCCAGTTTCGCGCAGACGCTCGACGCGGATGCGCGAGGAAACGCGCGTGTCGGGTCGACGATCGCGCACGAGTGCCGGGACTCACTGATCGTCAATGCTGAGGACGATGGGCACTTGGTGGCGCTGCTCGGGTGCGAGGGGATGGTGGTTGTGCGAACCAAAGGCGCGACACTTGTGATGCCGAGGGACAAAGCGGAGCGGCTCAAGGCGCTGCACGCGGAGCTGCCCGAGGAATTGAAGTAATCGACTTTCGGAGACTTCCGATGACTCGATCGATGCGGTCGGCGTGGCTCATGATCGGCGTGCTGCTGCTCTCCGGCGTCGCCTGCGCCGGGGAATGGACCGTGGACGATGTCGTCGGCGGCGAGGCCGCCAGCGAACTGGCGATGTCTCCCGACGGCGCCTGGGGCGCATGGTCGCAGAGCGAGATCGTCACGCTCAAGGGCGAGGCGACGAAGATCAGTTCGATTCGATTGGCGAGATTGGACGCGGGAACGACTCGACAACTCACGCGGGGCGTGACGTCGGCGTGGTCTCCGAAGTTCTCACCCGACTCGGCGCTGATCGCGTTTCTGAGCGATCGCGGGCACCCGAACGATGAGGACGCGGCCTCGACGCAGGTCTGGGTGATCCCTGTCGACGGCGGCGAGGCGCGCTGCGTGACCGACTTTATTCGCGATATCGAGGGGTTCGAGTGGGCGGCCGGCGACACGATGGTCGTATTGGCGAGCGATGGGAAGACGCTGCGCGAGACCACGCTTGAGGACGCGAACGACGACACGATCGTGGTGGAGAGTCCGGACGATGAGCCGCGCACGCGATTATTCAGGGTGAATGCCGAGTCGGGCGATGCCATCCGCTTGACGGAGAACGCCGGGTGGATTCAGTCGTTTTCGGTCTCTCCTGACGGCACGCGCGCGGTGGTGATCGAGAACACCTCGCTCAGCTCGGAGTTCGACGACAAAGTCCGCCCGCGCCTGATGATGGTGGATCTTGAGACAGGCGGGATGACGCGGCTGATGGCGGAGGAGCCCCGCGTGTACTACGGGATCGCGTGGTCTCCCGACGACACCGGGTTTTATTTTGAGTATCTGCACAGCACGCACCCGCGGTACATGATGATGGGCGTTTCTCGTCTCGCGTTCTACAACTTTGCTGACAGCACCGCGACGGTGATCAACGAAGGCATCGACAAGGGGTACATTTACGACATCGATCCGTACGAGGGCGGTGTGCACATCGTCTACGAAGACGGGACCCGTTCCCGCGTGGCACGGATTGATCGGCGGGGCCAAGCATGGGAAGCGCGGACATTCGACCTCGCCCCGCGCGGATGCGTGCACGAGTTGGCGAGCGCTGCGAAGTCTATCGCCACGCTGCTTGTCTCCACATCTTCCGCGGTGACGCCCGAGACCATCTCGAGCGTGTCGTTCATCCGGAATGTGACTGGGACGCGCGAGTTCCCTCAACTGACCCCCATCGCCGAACTCAACAAGGATTGGCGCGATCGGGACACGGGGCGGGTCGAGCCGATCTGGTGGGAGGGCGCGCGGGGCGAACGCATCGAGGGTGTCCTGCATTACCCCATCGGGTTCGAGGCGGACAAGAAGTACCCGCTGATCCTCGCGCCGCACGGCGGGCCGCTCGGTGCGTCGCTCGATGAATGGACGAACCGATGGTCGTATCCGACGCTTGCCTGGCGCGAGCGCGGCGCGTTCGTGCTCGAGCCGAACTATCACGGATCATCCGGGTATGGCATCGAGTTCGCCGAGTCGCTCGGGGATGGGAACTACCTGACGATCGATGTCGAGGACTGCGAGAGGGGCGTGGATCACCTGATCGCGCAAGGATTGGTCGATCCCGATCGCCTTGCGATTTCGGGGTGGAGCAACGGCGCGATTCTCGGGGCGGCGATGATCACGCGCTCGACGCGCTGGAAGGCGGCGTGTCTGGGCGCTGGTGACGTGGAGTTCATCTCCGATTGGGGGAACGTGGACTTTGGTGCCGCGTTCGATAACTATTTCTTCGGCGGCCCGCCGTGGGAACAACTGGACCGGTACATCGAGCGGAGCGCGTTCTTCCGCCTCGACCGCGTGACCACGCCGACGATCGTCCTGACCGGTACCGAGGACCGGAATGTCCCGCCGAGCCAGTCGTGGTCGTTGTTTCGAGCGCTCCAGCAGATCGGCAAAGCGCCGACGCGCCTGGTGCTCTTCCCCGGTGAGCCGCACGGGCTCCGAAAGATCGCTCATCAGCGTCGCAAGGTGGAAGAGGAACTCGCGTGGCTCGACCGGTACCTGTTCAACAGGGCGGAGCCGACGAATGACGCCTTGGATGAGTCCGCGCCGCTGGCGCAACTGCGCGAGATCGGGCGTGCCGCTTCATCGGGCGGTCGTTTCGGCGAGTTGAATGGCGGGGTGCTCATCCCGGAGTTCGTCGAGTTCGGGTCGGTGCGCGTGTCACGATTCGAGATCACCAACGCGCAATGGGCGGCGTTCGATGTTGCGTTTACGTATCCGCCCGACATGGGCGACTACCCGGTGACTGGGGTCGGCTTCGAGCGCGCCAGGGCGTACGCCGCGTGGCTCGCGAGCACGCTCAACGACCCGGTCCGGCTGATGACCGCGGACGAGTCCGACTCCCTCGCCGACGCCGCCGGCGCTTGGGGAAGCGGATCCGGCAACACGCTTGATTACTGGGCGGGGTACGGCGTCACACCCGACGACCGCGACCGGCTCGCCTTGGTTCTCACGGAGTTGCGGCCGGGTGCTCTGCTCAAGCGTGTCGGCTCGATGCCCGGCTCGGGTGAAGCGGGCGTCATGGTCTTCGATCTCGATGGGAATGCCGCGGAGTGGGCGACCGATGAAGGCGGGCGGGGCGTCATCACCGGCCCGAGCGCCGATCGCCCGGGCGATGCGCGCGACCGGCGTTCGACCGACGATCCTTCGTATGTCGGACTCCGGGTCGTGATCGGTGAGTAGTTCGATCACTTCGGCTCGTCGGCGCCCATGAGTTCGTCGAGGAATCGCTCCTCAGCCGTTCGGTAGGTCTGGAAGGCGTGATCGAGCGTATCGAGCAGCGCGTTGATGCGCGACTCGTCGGCGACGGGGCCGCCCGCGCTCTGGGCTTCGCGCAGCGCGTCGGTGATGCTGCGCAGGTCTGATACCGCGCTCGCGTAGGACCGGGCGGAGTCGTAGAGGAGTTCGTACTCGAGTTCACGCGTGTCGGGGCGGTAGAGCAGACGCCACGGCGAGGCGCGGACTTCCTCGACGGTCGCCTTGAGTTGATCGGACCCGAGGCGGAAGTTGGCCATCGAGCGCCGGATATCAGGGCGATGCTCGCGGAGCGTGGACTCGGTCTCTTCGAGAACGATGTTGGCGCGGTCCATGGCGTCCTTGCCGCGCGTCAAGAGCTCGGAGGTCTGATCTGAGAGTTCGCCCTTGAGTCGATCGAGGAACTCGTTTGCCTTCTCGGTGCCCTGCCGTGCATTGGCGATCGCGGCATCGACGTTCTCGCGGTTGTCGTTGAGGTAGGACTGCGCCGAGGCGAGGACGCTCTTGATCTCGTCGACGCGGGACTGGAGGTCGTCCGCGAGCGTTGGCGCCTTGGCCGCGGTCTCGTCGATGTTCTTCGTGATGGAGTCCACGCGATCGAACCACGCTCTGGATCGCTCGCGCGCATCGGCGACGAGGCCTTTGCCTTCGGCGATGGCGAGCTTCGTATCGGGGTAGGCGGTGGCATTGAAATCGTCGATGGTGGTCGAGACCTTCTCGGTGATCTCGTCCATGCGTCGCATGATGTTCTTGAGTTGCTGGGCCTGATCCTCGCCATATCCCGCGGAGGCGAGGATGGACGGCGGCGCCTGTGCGCCGCGGAGGATCGTCTTGGCGCTTGCGATCGACTCGCCCATGTCGCCTAGACTCGGGAAGTTGATCGATGCCGATGAGCCGAGCAGGGGCTTCTCGAGATAGGCGATGGCGTCCTCGTGGAGTCTGAGCTTCTTGTCGATCGCCATGGTCACCAGGACGCGGGCGACGGAGCCGTCGTCGCCGCGGTCGAACTTCACGGAGCGCACAAATCCGATCTCGCGACCTCCGAGCGAGACATCGGAGCCGATGTCCAGGCCGGCGACGCCGATATCGAGCGGGAACTCGGCGGTGTAGGGCGTCTTGCCGAGTTGATCGAACGCACCGGCAAGCGTGATGATGGCGGCTGTGGCGACGGAGATCGCCGCGAGGACGAAGACGCCGGCGGCTAGGTTGTTGCGCGAGAGTCGTCGTTTGGCCATGTCATTCGTCTCCGGGTTCGTCTTTCATCGGGTCCACGACGCGGGAGCGTGTCGAGACGACGCTCGGCTCGCGGGCGATGGGTGTTTCGGGTGGGCCGCCGAGGAGATCGTCCTCGTAGTTGGTGCTCTCGCGTCGCTTTGTGATCGGGCCGTCGGCGTCGCCCCGGAGGAACTGTCGGATGAGTTGCTCGTCCTCCGTGAGAGACTTTGCGTCCCGCGCGGCTACGGAGCGGAGATCATCGAAGTATTGGCGCGGCTTGACGCAAAGCATGCGTCCCTTGTCGAGCATCGCCATGCGATCGGCGATGGTGAAGGCGGAGTCCATTTCGTGGGTGACCACCACGCTCGTCACATGGAGCTTCTTGGTGAGGTCGACGATGAGGCGGTCGATCTCGGCGCTGGTCACGGGATCGAGTCCGGCGGATGGCTCGTCGTAGAACAGGAGCCGCGGATCGAGCGAGAGCGCACGGGCGAGCCCGGCGCGCTTTTTCATACCCCCCGAGATCTGGCTCGGGTACTTGAACGCGTGCTCGCGGAGGCCCACGAGTTCGAGTTTGATCTTGACCTGGATATCGATGATCTCGCGGGGTAGATCGGTGTGCTCCTGGAGCGGGAGCGCGACATTCTCCGCGAGCGTCATCGAGTTGAAGAGCGCTCCGGATTGGAACAGGATGCCGAACTTCTTGCGGATCTCGTTGAGTTCGGTCTCGCCCGCGTGGGAGACGTTTCTCCCAAAGAGTTCGATGGTCCCCTCTTCGGGCTGGAACGATCCGATCATGCATCGGAGGAATGTGGACTTGCCCGATCCCGATCCTCCCATGATGACCATCGTCTCGCCGGCGTGGACATCGAGGTTGAGGCCGTTGAGCACGGCGCGCCCGTCGAAGCGTTTGACGAGGTCTCGGACTTTAATGACGGGGTCGCTCATCGAGGCCCTGATCGTACCGCGCCGTGCCGATCAGACGGCCTGAGACGCCGTCAGCAGTTCGCTCGGCTCCGCCGACGCTTCCCCGGAAACCGGTCGATCGTTGCTGGGCGCGAAACCGCGAGCGGCCAAGAGTCGCAGGGAGTTGGCGACAACGAAGAGTGTACCGCCTTCGTGCGCGATGACACCGACCCAGAGCGGGACATCCATCTTGATGCGTGAACCGATCAGCACCCAGATGCCCATCCCCGCGATGACCGCCAGCGCCAAGGCGAGATTGAACCTGAGGATGGCGCGGGACCTGCGCGCCAGGCGGATGGCCCACGGGACCGCCGCAAGATCCTCTCCCAGAAGCACGATGTCGGCGCTCTCGAGCGCCGCGTCGGAACCGATCGTTCCCATCGCGATCGAGACGTCCGCGGCGGAAAGGGCGGCGGCGTCGTTCACCCCGTCGCCGATGAATGCGACTCCTCCGGTGCCTTCCCTGTGCGCCTGGTCTTTGAGCGAGCGGACATGCTCAACTTTCTGTTCGGGCAGGAGTTCGGCGTGCCACTCGGGGATCGCCAGTTCGGACGCGACACGGGCGGCGGCCTTCTCGGAGTCACCCGTGAGCATGCGCACCGGGGCGATACCGAGGCGCGCCAGCGCGGGGGCCAGCGCGCGGGCGCCGGATCGGGGCGGGTCGGAGATGATGACAACGGCGGCCTCGCCCGACTCGTTGCCGCCGCGCGCCACGACGACGCCGATCTGCCCGCGTTCCTGCGCCGCATCCATGATCTCGCGGACGCGGGCACGGAGGCACACGGGCACCGCATCCTGCGCGTAACTGAACATGCCCAGACGCACGGTGTCGTCGTTCCACCGCCCCGAGATGCCGCGGCCGGCCTCGTGGCGCACATCGGAAACACTCGGCTCGCTCAACCCTCGACGCGTGGCCTCGTCGATGATCGCGCGCGCGAGCGGGTGGGTGGAGTCTTCCTCGAGCGCCGCTGCGACGGCGAGGAGTTCATCGGCGTCCGACCACCCGACCGACTCGATCGCGACGACCGCGGGCTTGCCCATGGTGAGCGTGCCGGTCTTGTCGAGGCACAGCGCGCCGGCGCGGGAGAGCCGTTCGACGGCCTGCCCGCCCTTGAAGAGCACGCCCGCGCGGGCGCCGCGCCCGATCGTCGAGAGCGTGCATGTGGGCGTAGCGATGATGAGTGCGCAGGGTGATAGGACAACGAGGAACGTGATCGCTGTGAGCGCAGCGCTGGCGAAGGGTTCGCGGAGCAGCAGCCACCAGGCGAGCATGACGATCGCGGCGAGCGACATGACGGCCTTGGCGTAGGGGCCGGAGAGCCGGTCGATCATCCGCTGCGCCGGTTCACGCTGCTCGCGCGCCTCGGTGACGAGTTTGAGAATCTTCTGGAGCCCCGACTCGGCGGCGGGTCGGATGACCTGCGCGTCCAGCGCATCGCCTAGGTTGACCGTCCCCGCGAAGATCTCGTCGCCCTCCCCGACTTCGCGCGGGAGACTCTCGCCGGTGAGTGTCGATTGATCCACTGCGGAGCGGCCCAGCGTGATCCGCGCATCAGCCGCGACGAGATCGCCGGGCCTGATACGGATGACATCGCCCGTTTGCAGGAGCGTCGGGTCGATCGGTTCGATCGTGTCGCCACGCTTCACCAGCGCCTCGGTGGGCATCATTTTGTGAAGCGACTCGATCTCACGCTGGGTGCGCATCATGGCGAGTTCCTCGAGCGCGCCCGAGAGCGTGAAGAGGAACATCAGCAACGCGCCCTCGGCGGGGTGCCCGATGACGGCGCTCAGGGCCGCGCCGACAACCATCAGAACATCGATGTCGATGGAGAGATCGCGGAGCGCCTCCCACGCGGCCTTGACACCGAAGATCATGCCGATCCCGAGCGACGCCCACACAGCACCAGTGCCGATCAACCCGAGTGTCGTCCCGCGCCCGAGCGACTGAGCCACCACGAACCCGGCGAGCAGCAGCACGCCCGCGACGATCGACGCGATCATTTCGCCCTTGGGCGAGAACAGGCCGCTGGACGGCGGCGGGGTGTCGGGGTCGGCGGTGGTCATCGGGAAGAGAGTAGGTCGGGCCGAGAACCGCGTGGGTTGAGAGCAAGTCGCATTTGCGGTCGGAGCCCGCACGCCACGACAACTTCTTAGCTTTCGCCCCGAAAGAGCCGGCGCCACCATGGCGGACGCCGACCGGCGTGCGCGGCATCGTTCACGGATCTGATCGCTTCGCGACCCTCGTCGAATCTGGCCGCGGCGTGTTTCGGGCCGGGCGCTTTGTAGTGCGGCTCGAGCCACCCATCTTCCTGCGGGTCGTAGATGACCATGCTGAGACGCTGGGCCAACCGGAACGCGCAATGCTGAAAACGCGCGGACATCTGGCGCGCGCGCCGATCTTCAATGTCGTAAGTCAGGTGCAAATCGAGGGAGCAATCGCTGATGTTGTAGTACGCGGGCGCATCGTCAGCGCCATCCGGCGAGCCCCAATGGCTCGACCATTCTTCATGGAGAATGGCGCACTCGGAACGATCAAGCGTGAGGCGGTGCGCCTCGTCCGACGGCTCGCCCTCCAGACAGTTCATGACCTCTTCGGGCGATGCCGCTTTCGCCCACGGCCTGAACAGGTGGAGATCGTAACTCACAACTCCACAACCTCGACCTCCGCCTTCTGGCGCGCATCGACGCTCGGGTACGAGACCTCGGTCTCGAAGGCGGAGAGGGATGTGAACTCGGCGGCCATCTCGCGGCGCACATTGGCGGGGTTGAATCGCTCGGGCCGGTCGACGCCCGTGGCGCGGGCCGCGAGATCCATCGCGATCTGGCCCTCGCACTTGGCCATCTCGATGACGGGGATCGCCTGCTCGAAGGCCTGGAGTTTGTTGGTCGCGTTCTCGAAGACGCCCGACTTCTCGGCGAAGGTTGCGCCGGGGATGACGATGTTCGCCGACTTGGTGAGGCGATTGGGCAGCGAGTCGATCAGCGCGACGAACTTGCCCTCACACGCTGCGGCGAACTCTGAAGTAACCCAGTCACTCGGGTAGTTGCCGGTGAGCAGCAGGCCGGCGAACTCGCCGGATTTGATCTTCGTGAGCAGGTCCTCGTACTTCAGGACCGGCTTACCCTTCGAGACGGCTTCGAGCACGCGGCGGACACCCCGCGCGTTGGGGCACTTCTCGGCGTAGATCGTGTATCCGCCGGGGAAGGTCTTGTTCTCGCCGTGCATCGGGATCGGGCCGACGGCGAACTGCGCGTTGGCGTCGATCGCCAGCGCCGCTTTGGCCAGCGCGTAGGCCTCCTCGCACGAGAGCATGGGCGAGACCATCAGCGCGATGTGCTTGCCCTTCAATCCCGCGATGGCTTCCTCGTAGGCGCGGGCGAAGTCGCACTCCTCGCGCGCGCCCATGTGGGCGCGGACGGGCGAACGGAGACGGGTGTCGTCATGAACGAACTTCCACCCGTAGCGGATCTCGTCGGAGATCCACCACTTGTTGACATCCATGTTCTCGCGCGGCTTGACGCGGTAGATCTGGCCGTCGTTGTGCTCGATGAGGATGTTGTCGCCCGAGGCGGTGATGCCGTCGATGGAGGGCGCGCTTTTGAGGAACCACACGCGCTGGGCGAAGAGGAAGTCCTTGTCGAGCAGCGCACCGACGGGGCACAGGTCGATCACATTCGCGGACAGCTCGTTGTCCAGCGCGATGCCCGGGAAGACATCGATCTGTTCCTGATTCCCCCGCCCCTCGATGGTGATCTCGGCGGTGCCCGTCACCTCGCGGCAGAAGCGCACGCAGCGCGAGCACATGATGCACCGGTCGGAATACAGATAGACATGCGGCCCGAGGTCCTTCTTGGGCTGCTTGATTTTGGTCTCTTCGAAACGCGACACGCCGCGCCCGTACTCGTATGAGTAGTCCTGCAGCAGGCACTCGCCCGCCTGATCGCACACCGGGCAATCGAGCGGGTGGTTGATGAGCAGGTACTCCATCACCGCCTTCTGGTTGGCGATGGCCTTGGGGTTGTTGGCGTAGACGACCATCCCGTCGGTGGCCTCGATCGCGCAGGTGGGC
>CALFMQ010000468.1 GCA_937879825.1 uncultured Phycisphaerales bacterium | reverse complement strand
AACCTGTTTCGTCGCCCCGTGAAGCGCGAAATAACCCATCTCGATCGGAATCAAGACCTCGGTCGCGCACCGCAGCGCGTTGAAGGTCAGCAAGCCGATCGATGGCGGGCAATCGATGATGCAGAACTCATACCCCGCCTCAAGCCAGTTCGTCACTCGTGCGAGGCGCAGGTCGCGATCCTGAGTGTCCGACAGCCCGCCACGCGCCGACTCGAGCCCCGCCAGACGCATCGAACTCGGAATCAGATCAAGGTTCGTCGCGATCTCCCAGATCAGACGGTCAACCTCGATCTTCGACGGATCCGCCGCCAGCATCGCATCGCCGATGTGGCAATCAATCCGCTCATCCGGGATGGACAGCCCAAGCGAGCAGTGCGCCTGAGGATCAATATCAATCAGCAGCGTCCGGCAACCACGCTTGGCGAGCATTCCCGCCAAGTTGATCGCCGTCGTGGTCTTACCACTCCCGCCCTTCTGATTGATTACAGCGATCGTGCGCAAGTCTGGGTCCCAATCGTGCGGCAGCGCATCCGTGGCGGAGCCAAACACAAATCGGCGTCTCGGCACACGCCGAAACCCACCGCTCCACAGTCTGTCCACGATTGCTATCGGACGATCGCGCACATTTCGCTTGAAAATGTTGACACCGGCGGCATCATCCCAGCGAACTCCCGGCCCGATCGGATCACTTCCCTCAACCCCGGATGGCCGCCCAGCCCGCCCGGATGACATCATCACCCGGCTCATCCACGACCCGTGCCCCAAACCCATCTCGCGCTCCGTCAACAGGAGTCACGATCCGCATCCGCCCGCCCGACGCCTTCTTGTCGTGGCGCATCGCATCAAAAAGCGCCGAGTCGTCCGGCAGGCCCCCGATCCGCGACCTCAGCCCGATGGACTCCACCGCTCCGCGAACCCGCCCGACGAACGCCTGCGAACACGATCCCGCTGCATGCCCCGCCGCCGCCGCCGCGATCAACCCCAGCGCCACCGCCTCACCATGCTCCATCGGCGCATCCTCCGGATCGCCCGTCGCCGAAAGGTGCCCGATCGGCTCCATCGCGTGCGCGTAGGTGTGCCCCAGGTTCAGCAGCGCCCGACCTCCAGCATCGCTCGGCGCCGTCTCCCGCTCGTCACCCGCCACGATCGCCGCCTTGAGCCGCACATTCCGGGCGATCAGCGCCGATAGCCCCACCCCCGCGCTCGGCTCCACCGTCACCGCCGCAACCGTGTCGTCCCACAGCGTCTCATCAAACGTCCCCGCGATCAGCCCATGCTTGAGCATCTCGCCCCAGCCCGCCCGGAACACCCTGGGAGTCAGCGTCGTGAGCGTCGCCACATCCGCCAGCACCATC
>CALFMQ010000467.1 GCA_937879825.1 uncultured Phycisphaerales bacterium | reverse complement strand
TCTGAATCAACTGATAAGGAATCTCATCGATCACCACCTGCTGACGCCCGTTGGGCAACTCCTCCGTGTGCACACGCCCCCGCACCGTCAGCTTGCCCCGACCGCTCGAATACCCCGACATGATCCCCGATCGCCCGCAGATCACCCCGCCCGTCGGGAAGTCCGGGCCCGGAACAATCTCGAGAAGCTCCGGCAGCGTCAGCTCCGGATTGTCAACAACCGCGCAGATCGCATCGAAGATCTCCCCCGCGTTATGCGGCAAGAGACTCGTCGCCATGCCCACCGCGATGCCCACGCCGCCGTTAATCAACAGATGCGGGAACTTGCCGGGCAGAACCAGCGGCTCCATCAACCGGTCGTCGTAGTTCGGCTGGAAGTCAACCGTGTCGAGCTTGATGTCCTCGAGAATGTCCACCGCCGCCCAGCTCATCCGCGCCTCGGTGTAACGCATCGCAGCGGGGGGGTCGCCGTCGATCGAGCCGAAGTTGCCCTGCGGATCGACCAGCGGCACCCGCGTCTTCCACGGCTGCGCCAGACCCACCAGCGTCGGATAGATCACCGACTCACCGTGCGGGTGGTAGTTGCCCGAAGTATCGCCGCAGATTTTCGCGCACTTGATCTGCTTCCGGTTGGGGCGCAGATTCAGGTCGTTCATCGCCACGAGAATCCGGCGCTGGCTCGGCTTCATGCCGTCGCGCACATCCGGCAGCGCGCGGTCCATGATCGTGCTCATCGCATAAGTGAGATACGAGTCCTTCAACTCGTCCTCAATCAGCAGATCGACCACGTGCCCGATGTTGCTCGGCGCCTGCTCCCCGCCGCCCGCCACGCCAGTGTCCATCTCGTCAGCCATCGATTCCTATCGCTCCAGTCAAAAAACGAGCCCGAACCGCATGCGGGGGGCCATCCGATCCACCCCGCGCGCAGACCCGAATTCTACCCGAAATGACGCCGCCGATCCTCCTTCTCCCCTTGGGGGAGAGGGTGCCGAGCAGAGCGAGGCGGGTGAGGGGTGTCAGGCAGATCGGCCTAGCAATCTCCCCACCCACGGCCACACCAGAATCACCCCCGGAATCCCCAGCGACCACGCCCACCGCTCCCCCAGATACCCCACCTGCGCAAACGGCAACACCACAATGATGCAGCTCAACATCATCACCTGAACCCCAGGCAAGACACCCCGCCGCGGCACCATCGCGATCCAGATGTACGCCGGGAACACCACCCCGTACGCCGTGATGAACATCTTGTAGACCAACTCCGTCGCAGTCATCCGTCCGATCGGTTCAGCCCCGAGCGCCCACACCGACACCGCCGAAACGACCACACATAGGAACACAAACGCTCCCGCACCATCCCATCGCGCCCGACCCAAGCGCCAAAGCGCCCCGTCTTCCGCCATCAACTCCCGGAAGTGCGCGCCCATCGTGAACCACGCCTGCACCATGATGTGCGCCACGATGTAGGTGCACGCGATCCCCTCCGCCATCCGCGTCGCGTACAGCAGCGTCATCACCATCAGCACCGGGAAGAACAGCGCAAACCCGATCACGAACGCGCCGCTCCCCGCCCGCCCCTCCAGTTCCCGCCGCACCCGCAGGAACGTCAGGTCCAGATGCGGGCAGGTCAGGAACCCCAGCGCCACCGTCGGCGCCAGGAACGCCAGCGACATCAGCCCGTACCGACCCTCGCCGCTCGGTGCCACCGGGAAACTCGTCCCCTCGCCCCCCGTCACCCCCGCCATCACGCCGCACAACACCGACACCACGAACACACCCGCCCCGCACCACAACCAGACCCGCGACCGGCCCCACCACCGCCCGACCACCACCGCCATCGCCACCACCGCCCCAACCATCCCCAGCGCCGCCCAGCGCCCAATACCGTGCCGCGCCAGCATCGTCGGCACGAACCAGCACAAAAACGACACATGAAACAGAATCGTCACCACGCTGAACGCCACCGCCGCCCGCCCGTGCCGCTCGATCACCCCCGCCGCCGCGCCGCCCCGCCGATGAATCAGCCCCACCATCATCGCGCCCAGGCAGTTCGGCACGATGAACGCAACCCATCCCCACCACCCGAAGTCGCGCACCATCAGCACCGGGAAGAACATCCCGATGCACCAGCACCACGAACAGGCAAGGAAGAGTCCAGAGAGAACGGTTCGCACCATTCCAGACTACTCGCAGCACGCCCATGGCGAGCCCCCGGCGCAAGCCGGGGGAAGACTCGACCCACTCGTCGGGTGCCATCGCTCCGCCCGGAGGGTGAGCCATGTCGCCTCTCCGCACCCGCTACCATTCCACCTATGAACCCCCGCAGACCCACCCGGCAGATCACTCTCGGCGACGAACGCGTCGGCATCATCCGAATCGGCGGCGGCGCGCCCACCAGGCGCCACCCCAACGCCACCCCGGACTCACCGCCCCACGAGGGCGGCCCGGCCCCCGTCATCGTCCAGACCATGACCGCCGGCTACACCCACGATGTCGACAAATGCGTCGCCGAGATCAACCGCCTCGCCGCAGCCGGCGCCGATGTCGTCCGCGTTGCCGTCCCAGAACGCAAGGACACCGACGCCCTCCGCGAGATCATCCCTCAGGTCCGTGTACCGATCGTCGCCGATGTCCATTTCCACTTCCAGCGCGCCCTCGAAGCCGTCGAGTCGGGCGTCCACAAAATCCGCCTCAACCCCGGCAACATCAACGACCGCGATCAGGTCAACGAAGTCATCGACGCCTGCAAGGAGAAAAATCTCCCCATCCGCGTGGGAGTCAACGAGGGCTCGATCATCGAGCGCAAGGACAAGCAAAAACGCGCCGTCGAACTCGGCAAGTTCTTCGAGAAAAACAAAACCGGCAATCGTGGAGGCAGCAAGCAGGCGCACCTCCTTGGTCTCATGATCGCGAAGTTGGAGGAATACCTCGACATCTTCCGCGAACGCGACTTCCACGACATCTGCATCAGCGCCAAGTCCATGGACGCGGCCTTCGTCACCGACATCTACTCCGAAATCTCGCAGCGTTTCGACTACCCGCTCCACCTCGGCGTCACCCACGCCGGCCCGCGCGAAACCGGGGCCATCCGCTCCATCGCCGCGCTCTCCGGGCTGCTCTGCAATGGCATCGGCAACACCCTCCGAATCTCCTACGCCAACGACCCCATCTTCGAAGTCGAAGACGGCCTCGAACTCATGTACGCGCTGGGCCTCCGCGAGCGCAAGGGCGTCGACCTCATCGCCTGCCCCACCTGTGGTCGAATCCAGGTCGACCTCTTCACCCTCGTGCAGGATGTCCGCAAAGTCCTCGCCACCGAGATCCGCGTCCCCATGAAAGTCGCCGTCATGGGCTGCGTCGTCAACGGCCCCGGCGAAGCCGAAGGCGCCGACG
>CALFMQ010000466.1 GCA_937879825.1 uncultured Phycisphaerales bacterium | reverse complement strand
GCCACTCATCGATGACTCCCTCGGCAACTGCACGATTCCACCCAATCAAAAGGCTCGTTGCATCTACTTGCACTCTTCCGAAAATGCCTCACCCCCACCCCTCCACCACCGGCTTCTTCACCACGCGCCAGCACTCGTCCACCAGCGCCTCCAGCCCGATCCGCGTCGCCGCCGAAATCAAAAACACCTTCGTCCCCTTCGCCAGCCCCAGCGCCTCCCGCAGCATCTCCGCCGCCAACTTCGCATCCTCCGCCCCCCCCAACAGATCAATCTTGTTCAGCGCGATGATCTCATCCTTCTCCGCCAGCGCCCGCGAATACCCCGCCAGTTCCTTGCGAATCGCCCGGTACGCCTCCGCAGCACCAGCAATCCCCCCGCCGCTCCCGTCCGTCGCCGGCGGGTCCGCATCCAGCACATGCACCAAGACCTTCGTCCGCTCGATGTGCCGCAGAAACTCATGCCCCAGCCCCGCGCCGCTGCTCGCGCCCTCGATCAACCCCGGAATATCCGCGAACACCAACCGCCGCGCCCCGTCCAGCTCCGCGATCCCCAACTGAGGCGTCAGCGTCGTAAACGGATAATCCGCAATCTTCGGCGTCGCCTTCGTCAGCACGCTCAGCAGCGTCGACTTCCCCGCGTTGGGCAATCCCACCAGCCCCACATCCGCGATCAACTTCAACTCGAACCGGACCGTCCGCTCCTCGCCCGGCTCACCCGGCGTGAACTCCCGCGGCGCCTGGTTCGTCGAGGTCTTGAAGTGGTCGTTCCCCAACCCCCCCTTCCCCCCCCTTGCCCGCACCCCCCCAACCCCCGGCCCCAGATCAAACAGCAACTCATCCGTCTCATCGTCATAAATCAGCGTGCCCGGCGGCAGGTTCAGCACCATGTCCTCCGAGTCCGCGCCGTGCATCGTCTTGCCCTTGCCCGGCCCCCCGCTCGCCACCTTCCAGTGGTGCTTGTGCCGAAAGTCCAAAAGCGTCAGCACATTGTCATCCGCCACCGCGATGACGCTCCCCCCGTTCCCGCCGTCACCGCCGTCCGGCCCGCCCCGCGGGATGTACTTCTCCCGGCGGAACGACACGCACCCATCGCCCCCGTCGCCCGCCTTCACATGAATCGTCGCATGGTCAATGAACATAGACCACCCAGTGTAAGGCGACCCCTCCTCCCCCGCGCCT